>CAMLNJ010000349.1 GCA_946481225.1 uncultured Verrucomicrobiota bacterium
GTGCGGCGTCACCCTCGAGGCGCTCAACAACGTCGTCAGCTCCACCAAGCGCCTCGTCGTCATCCTCAACGACAACGAGTGGTCCATCGCCCGCAACGTAGGCGCCATCGCCAAATACCTCAACAAGCTCTCCACCAACCGCACCTACAACAAGGTCCACCACGACCTCGAAAAATTCTTCCGCGGCCTGCCCGGCGGCGACGACATGCATCGCGTCTGGATGCGGTGGAAGCGCGAGACCAAGGACTTCTTCGTCGAATCCTCCCTCTTCGAGAAATTCGGCCTCCGCTACGTGGGCCCGATCGACGGCCATAACCTCGACGAACTGATCAAAAACCTCGAGTTCGCCCGCGACACCGACACACCCATCATCCTTCACGTCATCACCGAAAAAGGCCGCGGACTCGACGCCGCCCGCGCCCACCCGGAAAAATTCCACGGCCTCGGCGCCTTCGACCCCGTCACCGGGGAGGCCAAGGGCGGCGCGCCCGGCACCCCTCCCAACTACCAGGACGTCTTTGGCCACGAACTCGTCCGCCTCGCCACCGCCAATCCCAAGATCGTCGGCATCACCGGCGCCATGCCCTCGGGCACCGGCCTCAACCACCTCGCGACCGCCCTCCCGCGGCAGTTCTTCGACGTCGGCATCGCCGAGGAGCACGCCGTCCTCTTCGCCGCCGGCCTCGCCACCCAAGGCATCCGCCCCGTCGTCGCGATCTACTCCACCTTCCTCCAGCGCGCCTACGACAACATCATCCACGACGTCGCGCTGCAAAACCTGCCCGTGACCTTCTGCATGGACCGCGCCGGCCTCTCCGCCAACGACGGCGCCACCCACCACGGCCTGTTCGACATCGCCTACCTTCGCTGCGTGCCGCGCGCCCTCGTCATGGCCCCCAAGGACGAGCACGAGCTCGCCGCCATGCTGCGCACCGCCGTCGCGCACGACGGCCCCGCATTCATCCGCTACCCGCGCGGCGCCGCCACCGGCTCGCCCGTCCCGGCCGCCTTGGCCGGCTCCGCCACGCTGCCCCTCGGCCGCGCCGAGATCGTCCGCGCCGGCGTCGACGTCCAGCTCTGGGCTATCGGCCCCATGGTCGCCGACGCTCTCGCCCTCGCGGAAAAGCTCGCCGCGGACGACGGCCTCTCCGTCGGCGTGGTCAACGCCCGCTTCGCCAAGCCCCTCGACCACGAACTGCTCCTCGCGCAGGCCGCCGACGCCCGCCTGATCGTCACGCTCGAGGACGCCGTCGCCACCGGCGGCTTCGGCACCGGCGTGCTCGAGACGCTCTCCGCGGCCGGGATCGCGACGCCCGTCGAGCGTATCGGTTGGCCCGATACCTTTGTCGGCCACGCCTCGTCCGTCGCCGAGCTCCGCGCCGCCCACGGCCTCTCGCCCGCCCAGATGCTCGCCCGCGTCCGCGCCCGCCTCGGCCTCGCCGCCAAGGCCCCCGCCCTCGCCTGATCCGGCCGAAGGCCGCCCCCTGCGAAGCGCTCCGCCGGGCCCCGGCCCGGCCTCCGTCCGTCTCCCAAACAAAAAACCCGGCGCCCGCGAAGGCGGGGCCGGGTTTGCTTCTCAAAGCGATCCGGTCGCGGAGCCGCTTACTTGGCGTCCGGCACGCCCAGCGCGGGCGTCACGGCCTCGGCCTTCGGCTCGGGGGCCTTGATCTCGAGCAGCTCGACGTCGAACACGAGCGTGGCGCCCGGCGGGATCTTGTCGCCCGCGCCTTGGTCGCCGTAGCCGAGGTTCGAAGGGATGTAGAGCTTCGCCTTGCCGCCGACTCCGATGAGCTGGAGGCCCTCGGTCCAGCCGGGGATCACGCCGTTGAGCGGGAACTCGGCCGGCTCGCCGCGATCCACCGAGCTGTCAAACTTGGTTCCGTCCACCAGCTTGCCGGTGTAGTGGACCTTCACGGTGTCGGTCGCCTTCGGCTTCGGACCGGAGCCTTCGGCGACGATCTCGTAATAGAGGCCGGAGGCGGTCGACTTGACCGCCGGGTTCTTCTTCAGCTCCTCGAAATAGGCCGCGGCCTCGCCCTTGGCCTTCTCGGAGGCCTTGGCTTGGGCGGCTTGCTGACGGCCACCCAGCACGCGCTGGATCTCGGGGCCGAACGTCTCCGGGGAGAACTTGCCCTTCTCGCCGCTGAAAGCCGCCGACAAGCCCTTCAAGACCGCGGCCTTCTCCGCGTCGGACACGCCGAGCTCGGCGAGATTGATGCGCTGGCCCACCAGATACCCGAAGGCCTCGAACACCTGCTCGTCGGTGTATTTGGGCGCCTCGGCGGCGGCCGGGGCCGCTGCGGGAGCGGGGGCGGCGGGCTCCGCGGCGAAGACGTGGACGGAGGACACGGCGCCGGCGGCGGCGAGGGCGGAAGCCTGCAGGATGCGGACGAATTTCATGAGATACGGGTTGTGGGTAATGGAGTTTATGCGGCCAACAAGGGAGTCCCCGCCGACCGGACAAGGTTCCACGCTGCGCGGCTCTCCTTCCCGCTGGCAAACCCATACTTTAGGCACGTCCGCTTCCCGCGCTTGAGCCCGCGCTCCGGCGGCCTTATCCCTGCTTGTCCGATGAACCCCCATTCGTTCTGGACCAGCGGCGACGGCCACATTCTCGCCCTGCGCCGCAAAGACCCGCGCACCCTGGTCCTCACCCTCGCCTTTTCCGCCCGCAACCCCGCCGAATGGGATTTCATGTGCCTCCACGCGCCGGGCCTGCGCTTCACCGAGCGCTCCACCCTCGCCCGCATCGGCATCGAGATGATCACCCGCGGCGCCCCCCGCGCCAAGGGCAAGAGCATCATCCTCGAGGCCGACGCCTTCCTCTACGACGACAGCTTCCCCCACGCCTCCTACTGGCAGCAGATCCTGCGCCCCGACGTGCCCGTCGGCCGTCTCTTCCACGCGCCGTCCGAGGCCCGCCTCACCTCCACCCAGATCTGGGCCGCCATCCAGACCAACCGCCTCAAGCTGCCCAACACCATCAGCATCGACCGCGACGGCCAGGTCTTCCTCACCCCCCACGCCCTCACCTACACCCTCAACCCCCGCCTCGCCCGCCCCGCCTTCGAGCGCCTCGTCCATGGCGCCGCCGGCCGCGGCTTCCTCGACAAGGTCCAGCTCCGCCACGAGGCCACCCCCATCTCCATCGCGCCCCACTCGGGCATCCTGACGAGCTGCTCGATGTATCTGAAGGAACACTACGTCGTCCTCAACCCCGGCGAGGGCAACTTCGGCATCCACACCGGCGCCGTCCTCCTCGACCCCGTGAAGACCGCCGGCACCAACATCATGCTGGAGATCTACAACCACGGCGAACACCCCGTCGTGAACCCCATGGTCTCCGTCGCCGTCTACCGCGCCCCCGAGCCCGACGCCGCCCCCGCCCGCAACCAGGCCCGCCGCCGGCGCCAGGACGTCACCGCCACCCGCGCCCTCTACCACTGCATCGACGCCAATCCCCTCGCCCCCGGCTCCGACGCCCCCCGCCCCCGCACCCACATCACCGTCAAGGGCCAGTCCGGCGCCATGGCCAACCACGGCCTGCTCGTGGACTCGGCCACCTTCGCCGCGCTGCGCGAAAAGCCGGCCGCCTCCGCCCTGGGCCGCGCCACCGGCCACCCCACGATGATCCAGGCCCTCGACGCCGCGCCCGAGGACGCCGACACGCTGCTCGTCGACTACTTCCCCAATCTGCTCGAACACGTCGAGCTCCTCACCCGCCTGGGCAAGATCCCTCTCAAACGCCTCGTCTTCCGCCGCCCCTCGCGCACCCACGGTTTTTTCCTCTCCAGCAACGCCCACGCCCGGCTCGACACTCTCGAGAACCTCGGGGTCAAGGTCTACTGGTTCAACCCCGAGCTCGGCGACCTCTACCTCCACACCTACAAAAAGGGCCACGGCTTCTTCATCCGCGAGGAGCTCGTGAAACGCTTCCAGGAATCGACCATCCTCGCCTTCTACGGCAGCGCCGTCGGCCTCGACTCCGCCCAGACCTCGCGCATCTCCGCCCTCCTCGAGAAGCTCGCCGGCTTCATGGGCCCCAACGTCGCCGTCCTCACCGGCGGCGGCGGCGGCGTCATGCGCCTCGCCACCGACCAGGCCCGCGAGAAAGGCTCCCTCACCGGCGCATGCTACCTTGAGCTCGAGGCCCAGCCCCCCGAGCTCGGCGTCGATTTTTTCAACACCTTCCAGGAAACCTCCCGCCACTTCCGCCAAAAGTGGTTCGAGGTCGCCGACTTTTGCGTCTTCAACGTCGGCGGCATGGGCACCCTCGAGGAAATCGGCATCGAGATGTGCAACCTCAAGCTCGGCATCCGCCCGCGCGTGCCCTACGTCTTC
>CAMLNJ010000350.1 GCA_946481225.1 uncultured Verrucomicrobiota bacterium
TCTGAAGGGGCGGAGGGCGGCCTCGAGGGCCTTCTCGTGCGTCGGGCGGCGGGCGAAGTTTTCCTGCGTGATTTCGGTGCTTGCGGCCAGGTCGTCCTCGATGCGCGCGGCGAGCTCGGCGGCCGCCCCGGGGTGGCGGACGAGGACGCTGAGCTCGAAGTTCACGCGCAGGGAGCGGTTGTCGAGGTTGACGGAGCCCACGAGCAGCCAGTCCTCGTCGACGACGGCGGCCTTGGTGTGGTTGAGGGCGGGCGAGTATTCAAAAATCCTTACGCCGGCGGACATGAGCTCGGGGTAGAAGGAGCGGCCGATGCGGAGGAGGCCGGGGTGGTCGGTCTTCTCGGTGATGAGGAGGCGCACGTCGACGCCGCGCGCGGCGCAGAGCTGAAGCGCCACGAGGGTGACGCCGTTGGGCACGAAGTAGCCGGTGGTGATCCAGACGCGCCGGGCGGCGTGGTTGAGGATGGCGATGATCGAGGTCTGGATCGGCGCCGAGGGGTCGTCGGGGCCTCCGGCGACGACGAGCGCGGGGTAGCGGCCGGGCCCGCGGGATTCGGGATAATAGAAGGGCTCCACGATCTTTTTTCCGGTGGCGAAGAACCAGTCGTCGGCGAAGCTTTCCTGGAGGGCGCACGCGAGGGGGCCGACGAGCTCGGCCTGCAGGTCGCGCCAAGGGCCGACGCCGGGGTCGAGGCCGCGGTATTCGAGGCCGACGTTCATGCCGCCGACAAAGGCGATGACGCCGTCGATCACCTGGACCTTGCGGTGGTTGCGGAGGTTGAAGAGGAAGCGCCGGCGCAGCGGGCTGATGGTCTGAAACCAGGAAAACTCGCCACCGGCGGCGACGAGCTCGCGGAAATGTTTCGCGGAGAGAAGCACGGAGCCGAGCTCGTCGAGGAGCACGCGGACGCGGACGCCGCGGCGGGCGGCGGCGATCAGGGCGTCGCGCAGGCGGCGGCCGGCCGTGTCCTCGCGCCAGATGAAGAACTGGACGTGGATGTGCTGGCGGGCGGACGCGATGCGCGCGGCGAGCACGTCGTAAAACTCGTCCGCGTTGTGGAGGAGGCGGAGCGATTCGACGCCGGTGGGCGGTATGCCGGTGAGGCGGGCGAGGATGCGGGCGAGGCCGGCGTCTTCCGGCGGGATGTGATCGTGCGCTTTCGCACGCCGGCGCTGGCGGCGGTCGTGGCGGAAGGAGGCGAAGCCCGCGCGGCGGCGGAGGCGTTTGCGGCGCAGGCGGTCGGCGCCGATCATCCAGTAGAGCACGACGCCGAAGTAGGGGAGGAAGAGGATGCCCCAGAACCAGGCGAGGGTGGAGGCCGGGTTTTTCCGCAGCGAGAGGAGGTGGACGATGGCGACGAGGGCGAGGACGTAGCCGAAGGTGGTGAAGAATGTGAGCGATTGCATGCGGGTTGAGCCGGCCAGGGGCTGGAACGGCGAAGCGGGGACCCAAAAAAAAGGGGCCCTCTGGAGAGGGCCCCGGGGGGACGGGCGCCGCGGAGGGGCGCGGTGCGTCGGGCGGGGGATCAGTCGAGCTGCTTGTGGAGCGACTCCGCTTGCTCTAGCTGCGCCTTCACCTTGGGAAGCATTTTTTGGGCGGTGGCGGCGATCTCGGGGTCTTTCGAGTCGGCGCCGTTTTCGAGGATGTCGAGCGTGTCCTCGTGGGCGTCGATCATCTCCTTCACGTAGGCCTTGTCGTAGTCGGCCCCCTTCTTTTCGGCCCAGTCTTTTTCGATCCTTTCAGACTTGCGTCCCTCGCGCGCCACGACGGTGGCGAGGCGGGCGCCTTTACGGTTGGCGAGCGAGCCGAGTTCCTGGCCGGAGCGCGTGTGCTCGCGCACCATTTCCTCGGCGAAGGAGCGCACCTGGGGATTCGTGGCGCGTTGCACGGCCTGGCGGGAGAGGGCGACCTCGCGCTCGTTGAGGCGGGTGATCTTCTCGAAGAAGCGCTGGTCGCCACGCTTCAAGGTGGCGGCGCCGTCCGGGCCGGCGAGGGTGCCGGTGGTGTAGAGGGTGTTCCCGTTGGGGTCGCGGTATTCGCGCCGGGTCGGGGTCTGCTCGGCCGGAGGATTCATTGTCTGGCCGGAAGTGCCCGCGTCGGCCGCTCCGGTGTTGCCCGAGCCGGAGCCGGGATCGGACGGGATCGCGCGATAATCCTCCGCGGCGCATGCGAGGGCGGTGCCGGCGAGGAGGGCGAGGAGATGACGGGTAATGTGGGTTTTCATGGCGCCTTCTAGGCTAGCGACCCCCCTTTGCCGGGCCCATCAGGCGGCGCGCTCCGCGAGCCCTAGGGCCGGGGAGGGGGCCGGCGCGGGAATCTCCGCCGGGGCGGGCTCGGGGGAGGCTTGGAAGTCCACCCAGAAGCGGCTGCCGTGGCCGGGCTCGGATAGCACCCCGCAGGCGCCGCCCATGCGCTCGGCGGCGCGTTTCACGAGCGAGAGGCCGATGCCGGTGCCGGGGTAGTCGCGCGAGCTGTGCAGGCGTTGGAACAACTTGAAGACGCCCTCGTGGTGGCGCTTCTCGATGCCGATGCCGTTGTCCTCGACCCAGAGGCGGTGGCGGTCCTCGAGGCGCTCGACGCGGACGCGGATCTCGGGCTTGCGGCCGGGTGGAACGAACTTGAGCGCGTTGCCCACCAGGTTGAAGAGGATCTGCTGCAGGCCGACGCGGTCGGCGGGCACCGCGGGCAGGGGGCGGTCCACGTGGACGACGGCGTGCTTCGCCTGGATGGCGCAGCGATGCTGGGCGAGGACGTCGTTGAGGATAGGCTCGATGGAGGTGGGGCGGACGACGATCTCGGAGCGGGAGAGGCGGCTGTAGGCGAGCAGGTCCATGATGAGCGTGTCCATGCGCTCGGCGGCGTTGACGATGAGCCGCATGTTGGCGTGGCCGGAGGGCGAGAGGGGGGTGTCGCGGTCTTCCAGGATGGCTTGGGCGAAGCCGTGGATGTGGTGCAGGGGCACGCGGAGGTCGTGCGAGGCGGAGTAGGTGAATGCCTCGAGTTCCTCGTTCACTTCGTGCAGCCGGGCGGTGCGGGAGCGAACCTCGCTCTCGAGCCGGTCGGCGTGGCGTCGGAGCTCGGCGCGGGCGTCGGCGAGGTCGAGATAGGCGCGGCGCTGGGCGTCGATGTTGGTCGCGGTGCCGACCCACTGCACGACGCGGCCATCGTGGTCGCGTCGGGCGAGCGCGAGGCTGAGGAACCAGTGGTATTCGCCCGAGGCGGAGCGGAGACGGTGCTCGGTCTGGTAGCTCTCGCCGGAGGCGATGGAGCGGGCCCAGCGCCGGCAGGTCTCCTCGACGTCGTCGGGGTGGACGAAGTCGAGCCAGCGGTCGCCGGAAACCTCCCCGGGGGCGGCGCCGGTGTATTCGCTCCAGCGGCGATTGACGTAGTCGGGGCGGCCTTGCGCGTCGGCGGTCCAGACGTTCTGCGGCATGGCGTCGGCGAGGAAGCGGTAGCGCTCGGCCATCTCGGCGACCTCCTGCTCGGCTTGTTTGCGGGCGGTGATGTCGAGCACGAGGACGAAGCAGCCGAGGACTTCGCCGGACTCGTCGCGGTGCGGGGTGTAGAGCGCGTTGATCCAGCGGGTGCCGCCGTGGCGGTATTCGGCGAGCTCCTCGAAGGCGGCCTCCTCGCCTTTCATCACATGCTCGAAGCGGGGGGCGAGGCGGGCGAAGACTTTTTCCCCGACCACCTCGACCACGGGCCGGCCGCGGATGCGCTCGGGTTTGATGCCGAACCATTTTTCGTAGGCGAGGTTGACGAGGCCGTAGCGCAGGTCGCGGTCGACGTAGGCGACGAGGGCGGGCATGGTGTCGACGACGAGCTTGAGCTCCGCCTCCTTGCGGAAGAGGGACTGCTCGGCCTCGATGCGCTGGGTGACATCGGTCACGGTGCCGATCCATTCCTCGACGGCGCCGTCCGGGCCATGGATGGCGGCGGCGCGGGCATGGACGTGGTGGTAGCGGCCGTCGGCGGCGAGCATGCGGTAGGTCGCCTCCCAGGAGTGGCATTCGTGGCCGGGGCGCAGCCAGTGCTCTTTGATGCGTTCGCGGTCGGAGGGGTGGATGACGCGGAACCACATCGGGCAGGTGCCGGGATCGGAGGGGATGCCGGTGAACTGTTCCCAGCCGTCGACTTCCTGGAGCACGCCGCGGGAGTCGGCGGTCCAGACGATGGCGGCGTTCGTGGTGATCAGGGTGCGGTGGCGGCGCTCGCTGCGGGCGAGCTCGGCGGCCATGCGGCGCGGCTCGGTCACGTCGTAGGCGTGCATGACGACGCCGACGACCTGGCCGGCGGCGTCGAGGTCGGGGCGGTAGCTGACCACGAGGTCGCGGTGG
>CAMLNJ010000351.1 GCA_946481225.1 uncultured Verrucomicrobiota bacterium
CCATTCCGCGAAAGGCCCCGGACGCACGGCGAACTCCGCCGCCAGCTCCGCAAGCGTGCGCCCGCTCGCCCGGCAACGCTCGAGCGCCCGGGTGACCCGTCGCGGATTGTTCACGTCGAGGCCACCCAGCCCGTCCGGATTCAAGGTTCGGAGCTCCGCCAGGAGTTCGCCCAAACCCGAGCCATCCGGACGAAGCCTCGCCTCGATCTCGGCGCGCAACTCCGCGGGCACCGCGATCTCGTCCGCCACCGGCCCGAAGAACGCCTTCAAATAGAACCCGCTCCCGCCGGTCACCAGGACCCGCTTCCCCCGAGCCGCGATGTCGACCGCGGCGGCGCGCGCCAGCTCGACGTATTTCGCCACGTCCATCCGCTCCCGCACCGCGCATACGTCGATCAGGTGGTGCCGGACCCGGGCCCGCTCCGTCGCGGTGGGCTTGGCGGTTCCGATGTCCATGCCTCGATAGAACAGACTTGCGTCGCAAGAGAGGATCTCCGCCCCGTTTGCCTCCGCCCAATCGAGCGCCAGCGCCGTCTTTCCCACCGCGGTGGGGCCGGTGAGCACGTGAAGGATGGGAGACATGTGTGGCGACATGGTGATAATGCGGATGGCCTGCGTATCCACCCACGCGCGACGAAAGGCGGTCGCAAGCGTGAAACTCGCCCTCGTCACCGAAACATTCCCCGCAACCCCTCGTGTCGATCGCATTCGGCCTCGCATGCCACGGAACCGAGTCCGTCGTCCACCGCCCCCGCCGGACGGAATGTCCCGTTGTCCGTCGAAGTTCCACCACACCGGTGGACGTTCTTTTCCAACTCGAAGTTGATTGGCGGATCAAGCGACGTGATCGCCTTCGTAATCCCGACGCTCGCCCTCGCGACCATCTCCGGTCAAAGTTCCTTAAAGAGTTCCGTCCCGTGTCGATCCCGCGCGCTCGTTTTATTTTTAACCCGCGTTCCGGCCACAATGCCCGGAACCCTTGGCTCGTCGGGTATACGCGGGCATTCATCGCCGAGCACGGCCTTGACGCGGATGTAGTCCCGACGGAGCGCCCGCGGCACGCCACGGAGCTCGCCCTTCGCGCCCTCGACGAGGGGCGCCGGCTTGTCGTGGCGATCGGCGGCGACGGCACCATGAACGAGGTCGCCTCCGCGCTCGTCGGCACCGACGCCACGCTCGGCCTCATTCCCTGCGGGTCGGGCAACGGCCTCGGCCGTTATCTCGGCATCCCCGGCCCGGGGAAAGGCGCTTATCGCGCCCTGCTCGCCGGGCACACCCGCCTCATCGACAGCGGGCTCGCGGCCGGCCACCGCTTCTTCAACGCGATGGGCCTCGGCTTCGACGCAGAGATCAGCGCCCGTTTCAACGCGCTCGGTTCGCGAGGCCTTCCCGCCTACGCCCGCACCACGCTCAAGACGCTGCTGGGGTATCGGCCTCAGCACTACGTTATCCGGGGCGACGGTTTTTCTCCGCTGTCGGCGCCAGCTTTTCTCGTCGCGGTCGCCAATTCCGACCAATACGGCAACGACTGCTTCATCGCGCCGCACGCACGGGTGGACGACGGCTTGCTGGATCTGACGCTTCTGCGCCGGCTCACCTTTTTCAACGCGTTGCCGCTCGCGGAGCGGCTCTTCACCAAACGGATCGACGGCTCGCCGAGCGTCGTCCGGCTGCGCGCTCCGCGATTTGTCATAGAGCGTTCCGCCGCAGGCCCGATTCACACCGATGGCGAGGTGCGCGAGTGCGGTCGGGAGGTGGAGGTGGCGGTCCATCCCTCCAGTCTCCGGGTCGCCGTCCCGGCCCCTCGCGGCGGCGCTCCCGGCCGCACCGCGACCCGCGCCGTGATCGGGGCGATATAGTGATATAATGTGGCGGACGGGGGGGGAAATGAAAAGGCCCGGCGCGTGGCCGGGCCTTTTCGTGGAATCGACCGGAGCGTTCTCAGCCGCCGGAAAGCTGCTGGATGATTTTCACAAGCGGCAGGAAGAGCGCGATGACGATCGTGCCGACCACGACGGCCATCATGACGATCATGATGGGCTCAATGATCGAGGTGATGGAGGTCACGGCGTTGTCGACCTCCTCGTCATAGGTATCGGCGATACGGGTGAGCATCTCGGGGAGAGCGCCGGTTTCCTCGCCGACCTCGACCATGGAGGTCACCATCGTCGGGAAAATCTTGGTCGCCTCAAGGGGCTTGCCGATACCTTCGCCCTCTTTCACGCGATCATGCACCTTGTTGAGCGCGGCGGCGACGTGGACGTTGCCGGAAGTGTCTCGGGTGATGATGATCGCCTGCAGGATGGGCACGCCGGAGGACAGAAGCGTGCCGAGCGTGCGGGTGAAGCGGCCGATGGATGCCTTGAGGAAAAGGGGGCCGAAGGCCGGGACGTTGATCTGGAACCAGTCGAGGGCGGATTTCCCCTGCTTGGTCTTCGAGGCCATCTTGAATCCGACGAAGGCGCCGACCACGAGAAGAACGGTTATGATGATGTTGTTCTTCATGAAGTTGGAGACTCCGATGACGCCCTGGGTAAGCAGCGGGAGCGGCACGCCCTTAAGCAAGCCGTCGAAGATTTCCTGGAACTTCGGAATCACGAACACCATGAGCGCCGAGACGATAAGGACGGCGACGCAGGCAATGATCAACGGGTAGGTCATGGCCGCCTTGACCTTACCTTTGATCTTCTCGGCCTTCTCCATGAACTTGGCCAAGCGGTCGAGCACGGTGCCGAGCACGCCGCCCGCCTCGCCGGCCTTCACCATGTTGATATAGAGGCGATCAAAGACCTTGGGATGTTGGAGCAGACCGTCGGAAAAGGTGCCGCCGGACTTGATGGTTTCGGAGACCTGCTCGAGAACGTATTTGAAGCCCGGGTTCTTTTCCTGGCGCGCAAGGGTCTCCAAGGAGCGCAGGATGGGCATGCCGGCGTTGACGAGGGTCGAGAGCTGACGGGTAAAGACCGCGAGGCCGGCGTTGCTGATGACCTTGCCCAAGCTCATCGGGCGGCCTTTTTTCTTCGCTTTCGGTTCGGCCCTAGGAACAAAGGCGGCGTTCGCGTCGGAGCCGGAGCCGGTTTTGGCCACGGGCTTGGCGCCGACGCGGAGGCCGCCGGCGGCGGGGTTCACGGCGGTGGGCAGCAGGCCCATCGACTTGAGATCGTGCGCGGCTTGTTCGGCCGAGGCGCTTTCAATGACGCCTTTCTTGTCCTTGCCGGAGGCGGACTCGATGGCGATGTAGCTGAATTTGGGCATGGGGATGAGGGGATTAGGAGGAGGCGACCACGAGCTTATTGGACAAGGGCACCGGACCCCGGCTCACGCGAAATGTCACGGAATCTGATCAGAGTTGAGAAAAAGTTCTTAAGAAGGCGGCCCGTGCTAGGTATATTTAACAACTTCCTCGATGGAGGTGGCGCCGTCGAAAATGGCCCGCAGGCCGTCGTCCCGCAGGGTGCGCATGCCCTGTTCCAAGGCCTTTTGTTTGATGACGAGCGTAGGGGCGCGCTGGACCACGAGGTCGCGAACGGCCTCGGTCATGCGTAGCCACTCATAAATACCCATGCGGCCCTTGTAGCCGGAGTTGTTACAAGTCGGACAGCCCTTGCCGTAGAAGAACTCGCGGTTGCCGATGTCGACCGGATCGATGCCGAGTTGCTGGAGCAGCGCGCCGGGCGGCTCGTAGGCGGTGCGGCAGGAGCTGCAAATGCGGCGCACGAGACGTTGTGCCAAGACGGCTTCGAGCGAGGAGGCGATGAGGAAGGGCTCGACACCCATGTCCACAAGACGAGTCACGGCGCCAGGGGCGTCGTTGGTGTGGAGGGTGGAGAGAACCAAGTGGCCGGTGAGCGAGGCCTGGATGGAGATTTGCGCGGTCTCGAGGTCGCGGATTTCGCCGACCATGATGACGTCGGGGTCTTGGCGGAGGAAAGAGCGGAGGGCCGCGGCGAAGGTCAGGCCGACCGTGTGGTTCACCGGCACCTGCATGATGCCCTCGATCTCGTATTCGACGGGATCCTCGGCGGTGAGGAGCTTGATGTCGGGCGAGTTTACGATGCGAAGGGCGGAATAGAGAGTCGTGGTCTTGCCGGAGCCGGTGGGGCCGGTGACGATGAAGATGCCGTTGGGGCGTTTGACGATCTCGCTGATGCCCTCGAAAACGTCCTCGGGCATGCCGAGCTGGCTGATGTCGAGCTGCACCGCGCTTTGATCGAGCACGCGGAGCACGACGGATTCGCCGAACTGGGTGGGAAGCGTGGAGACGCGGAGGTCGACGGGACGACCGCTGAGGGTGAGCTTGATGCGACCGTCCTGCGGGATGCGGCGCTCGGCGAT
>CAMLNJ010000352.1 GCA_946481225.1 uncultured Verrucomicrobiota bacterium
CTCCTCCGCGAGCCGGGTCCACAAGCAGGCGACGTCGTCAATCAGCCCGGCCACACCCATTCGACGGGATTGTCGTAGTCTCCGTTTACACCCGTGCCCAAGGCCGGCCAGCGCGGACCAGCCGGACATCAGCTTCGGCGGCCGGGGGCGGGCAAGCTCGCCCCGACGACCGACACCTGCCCTTCCGAACCGCGGCGGATCAAATGATGGTTTTTCGCGTCCGGAAAAGCACATGGGGGTCTTTGGAGCAGTCCAGCTTGACCTTGATCAGGGGCTGGTAGCTCGACGAAAAATACGTCTCGGTGCGGACCGCGCTGTCCTTGAAGCTGATGAAGGCGCCGCTGGTGTGCGCGATTTTATAGTCGCGGCAGGCCTCGATCCAATCCTGCGCGCGGTTGATCCACGGGCGGTTGGCCAGGACCGCCTTCGTGATGACGACGAGATCCTTCTTCGGCTCGCCGCGGGTGTTGAGAAACTGGTCCCACCAGGCTTGAAACTGGATGGTGAAGGGCCGGTCTTTATAGGGAAAGGCGGAGGGAAGCGCGGCGTGGCGGTCGTAGGCGGCGTAATACGGCCCGGTGATGGCCCCGAGCGTGATGTAGGCGGTCACGGCAAAATCGTTGGGCTTGCCGTCCACTTCCGTGTCCTTCCCGGTGGGAACGAGCGGCGACTGCAATGCGCAGATCAACTCTTTGCGGCCCTGGTCATCCCAGCCGGCGGCGTCCACCAGGCGCGACGTGATCTTGCGCGGCGCGGGGCCGTCGGGCTCCAGCTCGATGTAGGGGCGAATATCATCGGGGGAGGCGGCCAGGAGCTGTTTCAGCCGCTTTTGTTTGCTGGGAACCTGCCGGTCCCAGGAGTCGAAGTGCCATTGGGTGGATTTGATCGCCGCCCCCAGCAGACCGGCCGGCCGACGCTGGATTTGCACGGCGAGCGCGCGCCGGGGGACGGTCCCGAAATACTTGGCGATCATGTCCCGGGCCTCCTGCTCCGTGCCGGCGAAATAGCCGTTGAACGTGCAGTCGAGGATCGCGTCCGGATCGGGGGCCCGGCCTTCGGGCAGGTTGATCGCGAGCACTTTCAGGTTGGTGCCGATGAGCTGGGGGTTTTGGTCGCCGGCGATCGCGGTTTCCCAGCGGTGGAGAATATCGAGCGCCGGGCGCGTCGGCCATGCGTCGAGGCAGCGCAGGTTGAAGCTGCAGAGATGGTCCGGCAGCTCGAAGGCGGCGAATTTGAATTCGGTCACGATGCCATAGCTCAGGCCGCCGCCGCCGCGCAGGGCCCAGAGCAGACGGGCCTCGGGGCTGTCGGGCGGAGCTTGGAGATCGAGGGTTTTGATCTCGCCGTCGCCGAGGACGATGGTGGCGCCGATCAGGCGCTCGCAGCCCATGCCATAACGACGGGTCCAAGGCCCCCAGCCTCCGCCCATGGTATAACCCGCGATGGCCACCGTTTCGCAGGTGCCATGGGCTAGGCCGATGTTGTTTCGGTCGAGCACGGGTTTGATGCGTTCAAAGCGGGCGCCCGGCTGGACCAAGACGATGGGCTCGCGCTTGGGGGAGGCGCAGATCACCTCCCGCCAGGTGACATCGACCGCGTGCATCTTGGAAAAATCAATCAGCAGGGTGTCCGTGCCCGAGCACTCGCCCTCGTGGTCATGTCCGCCGGAGCGAACCCGCAGGATGATCTCCGCCGGGTGTTGATTGGCGAATTTCACGATGGCGGACACCTGCTCGGTGCTTTCAACCAGCACGATCGCCCAAGGGATGAACTGAAATTTCGTGTTGTTGACCTGGCGCTGCACGGTGAACCCGGGCGAGCCGGGGGTGAGTATCTCGGGAAGGATACCGTTGCAGGCGTGAGGGCGAAGGGCGGCTTCCAAGTCAGGGAGCAGGTTTTTCATCTTGTGGTAATCGTCAGGGTATTATGCGGGGCGGGAGGGGGTGGGCACGGCGCGTGATCCGGGCGATGTCGTGGGACGGAGGCGGCCGAGTTTCCGGCGGGGAGGTCGGAGGCGCGGGCCGCACGAGGGAGCCCGAAGCACCAGGCAGGAGCGATTCGTCTCGGCCGGGAACATGGAAGAATTTTAACGCGAGCTATTGCGTTACCGTCAAATTCTTTAGTGTTTATAAATTAACGGGATTCAAAAACTCGTCCCGCGTAAATAACCAAGCCCACATCCTGAAACACCCCCGATCATGTCTTCCTCCAATCGCACCACCTGGGATTTTCTCGCCGATACGTATTGGTATGTCCCCCCCGCGGACCTGCCCGCCCTGCAATTCGAGTCCGATGACAATGCGCTGAGCTGGCGCGGCGATCAGACGGTCTGGCATCTCACGGGTTATAAAAACGGCTATTTGTGGGGCGCCTGCGGGGCGGCCATGTTCAGCGAAGGCGAAGCCAACGAGGAGACGCCGCCGTCGATTCAGCAGAGCCGGATGGTGGGCTCGGTGAGCGCGGATGGTCGGGTGTTGATCAATTTTATGACCGGCCAAGGCGACCGTGGATCTATTATCACCGGCTACGGCCAGATGGTGAAGGTGGAGGGGGCCTGGGCGTTTCAGATGCAGATGTCCACCCCGGCGGGCGGGGGCCAGCTCTTGCACTGGGCCAACATGCTGCAAACCAAGCCGGGGGAACCGAGCTTCGCCAAGCTGCCGGGCGTGAGGTATTCGGTGCCGGACATGCTGTCGGGGGCGAGTTACCCGGCTTTTGGCTCCGAATGACGTGCCCACGGGCCGTTTCCACGGCTACCACCAGCGCACCCGCGACGGACCTTATCGCGAGCTGCTCCAAAGCAATCCGCACTTCTTCATCCTGGTCGGCTACGACCTCGCCGGAATGCGCGCCGACCTCGGGCGCCTGAAACTGAAAATCCTCGGCGGCACGCTCGCCATCTTCGCCGCCGGCCTCCTCGTCGGCCACCTTTTGGTTGCCCGCTCGCTGCGCCCGTTGCGCGGCACCGAGGAGACCTCGGCCGCCATCGCCCGCGGCGGCTTGTCGACGCGCATCCCCGCCGCGCGTGCGGGCAGTTCCCGCGAACTCGCCCAACTCGCCGGACACCTCAACGAAACCTTCACGCAACTGGAATCGCTCTTTCAGCGCCAGCTGCGCGTCACCGCCGACGCCTCGCACGAGCTGCGCACCCCGCTCACCGCGCTTCTGTCGCAGCTCCAGTTCGGGCTCAAAAAAGTCCGCTCGCCCGAGGAATACCATCGCGTGCTGGAGATCTCCGCGCACGTGGACGTAGTTGAAGGGCGGGATTGTCCAGTTGGCCAGGATCGCCCACGGGGCCGAGCCTGCCGACGAGAAAATCGAGCGTCCGCGGAATCGGTCCGAGTCGCACATCCCGTCAAGCTGCTCGCCATCAGCACACCGGAAAATAATAGGACCTTGCGACTCATCGCCATGGGCATGCCGCCTTGGCCCGGCGGCTAAGAACTCCCTACCCGGTCAATTTATAGCGCAACGCGCGATTTGCCCCGGCCGTCCGGCCGCCGCCTGCTCGCGCAAAACACACCCCGCCGACGGCGCACCGGCCGCCTACCACCCGCCCCCTGCGCCGAGCTCCGCTTTTTCGCCTCGCGCTCTCCGATGCCTCGTTCGCTTCCCCTTTCTATCCCCCTCTCCTTCGCCGGTCTCCTCATCGCCGCCAACCTCCCCGCCGCGGCGGTGCAGTTCGACGTGAACGACTACGCGACCGGGTCGCCCACCGAGCCGGGCTGGATCGCCGTCACCGGCTCCTCCGACAACGCCGACACCGTCTCCGGCGGCGACGGCGTCCACACCCTCGTGCTCTCCACCGGCGGAGACGGGCAGGACCGCAATCGCGGCACCGGATTACCCTCCTCCCTCGTCTCGCTGTGGCGCGACTTCTGGTTTGTCGCCAACAGCACCGTCGGCGGCGCCCAAGCCACCGCCACCTTTTCCGGCTTCGATCCCGACACCGATTACACCGTCGAGATCTGGGGCTACGACCAGGCATCCACCGGCACACGCGCCGTCGTCTGGACCGACGCCGTCGGCGGGCGATCCGGCTCGTCGTCCTTTAACGGCGGGACCTCTCCCCTGCCCGGCTCGCTCGCGGACTACGTGTCGACCATCGCGGCCCGCAGCAATTCGGCCGGTGTCATCACGCTCGTCGGAGCGGCGGCCTCCGGCGGATCGAGCGGCCTGGCAAACATCTTCGTCAACGCCTTGCGCGTGTCCCCCGCCGTCTCCGCCCCCCCCGGGGCCTCGTTGCCGGTCTTCGAGGCCGAGTCCGGCGCGCTTGGGGCCGATTGGGTTGCCGACGCCCTCGCAGGAGCCACGCGCATCACCTGCGCCACC
>CAMLNJ010000353.1 GCA_946481225.1 uncultured Verrucomicrobiota bacterium
CGCTCAAAAGCTCACCGCCGAAGACCCCGGTTTGTTGTCCGCCCTCATCCTGCGCTGGGCCGAGCGAGATTTTTCCGATGCCTTGGAATGGACCCGCACCCAGCCGCGCGACCCGACGCGCGACGACATCCTGGCCCACCTCGCCTTCCTGCGCTCCCAAGGCGCCCCCGCCGCCGCGGCGGAAATCGCCGCCACCGAGATCGCCGGCCCTCGCGCCCGCGCCGAAGCCATCCTCAGCGTCGTGCATCAATGGGCCCAACGTGCCCCCGAGGCGGCACTGGCCTGGTCCGCTCAACTCGCCGACGCCGACCTGCGTCGACGCGCCCTCGAGGATATCGCCACGGTGCAAGCGCGACGACAGCTGGCTGCCACAAGCGCGGACATCCCGCGCTAAAACCGCTCTCGCAGCCCGCCGACTCCACATCGAGCCGGGTTCAAATTGAGATGCCCTGCGGCGTGGCACAGGCACCGAAGCGACCGGCTCGTCGCGTATCCGCATTCGGATAACAGGATAGTCAACCCGCCCCGTTGCGGCCATGCCCCGCCGCTTCTACGGCATCCTCGTCACCCGCTGACGTCCGCGAACCTGCGCAACCTTCCAGCCTGCCCCGCCCCCGCCGCATCCCGCGCACGTCGACACTTTCCCCCTCCCCTATGCGCATCCCTTCCGTCGTCCGCGTCATAATTGCGCGGACCGTCTGCCTGCTCGCGGCCCTGGCCGGCCCTTCGCTTCAAGCCTATCCATTCAAGCACCCTTGCATTCCTAACTCCCTTGAGGAGCTCGACACCATCAAGGCCAACCTCGACAGAGAGCCTTGGAAGACCGGCTTCGCCGCGTTGGCGGCCGATGGACGCTCCCAACTCGGCTACGTCATGGGCGGCCCCTTTGAGGTGGTGAAACGCAACCCCAACGAAAACCTCTGGCCCTGGCGGGGTGACATGAGCGCCGTCAACAACCTCGCGCGCATGTGGTATTTCACCGGCAACGAGGCCTATGCGCAAAAGGCGCGGGATATCCTCATCGCGTGGGCGACCACCCACAAGGTCTTTGGCGGCAACGAGTCCGGTCTCGACCTCGGCGACTACGCCATGGCCTATGGCGGCGGCGCCAGCATCCTGCGCGGCACCTGGCCCGGCTGGACCCAGCAGGACACGATCACGGTCCAAAACTACTTTCGCAACGTCCTCTGGCCGGCGACCGCCGCCCCTTACAAAATCTCGGGCCCGGCCAACAAAGGCTCGCTCAACCTGGCCGCCGGCGCCGTGATCGCCGTTTTCTGCGACGACACCGAGATGCTCGATCATGTCGTCGACGTCTTCCGCAACTATCCCGGCTCCGGTCTGCCAAACATTCTTGCCACCGGCCAGATGGGCGAGACGGGCCGCGACATGGGCCACGGTTTCAACGATCTTCTCGCCCGCACCGTCACCGCCGAAGTCCTGTGGAAGCAAGGCGTCGACGTCTACTCCGAATCGGACAACCGCCTGCTCGCCGCCGGCGAGTATCATGCCCGCAACACCTCGTCTCCGGCGGACACTCCTTTCGTCCCTTACGGCACCGTCGACTATAATTACTATGGGAATTCCGGAGCCGTGGTCAGCCAGGATCGGGTCACCTACTATCTGCTCCAAAACGCCTACAAAAACCGCTTCGGCATCCCCACGCCCTGGATCGACCGAAAACTGAAGGAAGCGGGTCTGCACGGCGGCAACTTCATGTTCGCCAAGACGGTCGACTTCAGCACCGCCACCCCGCCGCCGGCCGATCCTCGCCCGCCGGTTTCCCCCGCCTCAAGCGGCCTGACCCTCACCACCCTCGGCACGCAGACCGCGGGACGCAGCGCCTCTTACGCGGACGGGGTGTGGACGGTCACCGGCCTCGGCGGCGGAGTCTGGACCGATGGGACGGACGACACCCAGTTTGCTTACACCACGATGACGGGGGACTGCGCCATGGTCGCCCAGGTCACCTCGGTCACCTACTCCGGCTCTCAAAACGGAAAGATAGGCCTGATGATCCGCGACAATTTGGTCGGCGCCATTTCGCAGCGCTCATGGATCTCGATCACGCCCACGTCCACCGGCGACAACCTGATCGAAGCCCGCTCAACCGGCTGGACCGCGACCTGGGGCGGGAGCAACTGGGCCCGCCGTTCGCAAGGCCTTCCGCTCCCCCTGCCCTACTGGCTCAAGATCGAACGCAAAGGCACCGTCCTCACCAGCTACACGTCCCAGGATGGCACCAGTTGGTCGCCCACCGTGAGCTCGGAGTTCGGCAATCTGCCGCCGACCGTCCATGTCGGCCTGTTCGTGTGCAGCGGTAATACCACGCCGAATACAGCCACCTTCGCCAACCTCGCCTTCACCGGTGGCGCCGGCGGCCTCGTGACCACCCCGGCCGCGCCCGCCGCCATGCTCGCCAGCGGCTCCGGCAAAGCCGTCACCCTGCGCTGGCTGCCCTCCTTCGGCGCCACCGCCTACGACATCCTCCGCTCCACCACTTCAGGCAGCGGCTACACCGTCATCGCCAGCGATCTTACGACCGAAAAAACGAGCTACGTGGACACCTCCGCAGCCGCCGGCACCACCTACTACTACGTCGCCCGCGCCAAAAACGCGGTCGGCACCAGCGGCGACTCGCCCGAGTTTTCCGCCGCGCTTGTTCCCGTGCCCTTGATCCACCTCGCCTTCGGCGGCACCGCCGGCGACAGCGCCAACTCGGCCGCGACGAATTCGGCGAGCGCCTTCGACCAGAACTTCGGATCCTTCTGGTTCCACGGAGGAACGACCGGCTGGTTGCGGTATGACTTCGGCGCGAACTCCGCGCAGGTCGTCAAGCGCTACACCATCACCAGCGCCCCGCTCATACCCGAGCGCGATCCGAAGGACTGGCAATTCCAAGGCTCCGACGACGGCACTGCCTGGACCACGCTCGACACACAGCTCAACCAGACATTCCAGTTCCGCACCTACCAGAGGGTCTTCGAGCTCACCAACACCACCGCCTACCGCTACTACCGGCTCAACGTCACCACCAACAATGGCGACGGCTCATTCCTCCACCTCAGCGAGCTCGGCCTCTGGGGCGACGGCGGACGCACCGTCGCGAGCGGCTCCTACGTCCTCGCCAACCGCAACACCAACAAGGTCGTCGATCTCGCCTCCGGAGCCACCGCCGACGGCACCGCGACGGTTCAATCCGGCTGGGCCTCCACCGACACTCAGCGTTGGCAGCTCGACTGGCAGGGCGACGGCCTCTATCGCGCCACCTCCGTGGCCGGCGCCAAGGCCCTCGACAACGGCGGCGGCTCCACCGTCGGCGACATTCTCGTCATCCAGCCTTGGAGCGGAGCCACCAGCCAGCTCTGGAGAATCACTCCCGACGGAGACGGCTTCTTCCGCATCGAATCCGCGAACAGCGGTCTGGTCGCCGAGGTCGGCGGCGCTTCGACCAGCGACGGGGCCGACATCGTTCAGTCGGCCTACGACGGCGGCGACAGCCAGCAGTGGCTGGTCGGCGTCGCCGCCACGCCGCAGCCCATTCCTCCGGCTCCGGCCGGCTTGTCCGCCACGGCGGTCTCGATCAGCCAGGTCAACCTGTCATGGACGGCCAGCGACGGCGCGGTCAGTTACCGGATCAAGCGCGCGACCGTCAGCGGCGGGCCTTACGTTCCCGTTGCCGCGCCGGTGAACACGACGAGCTATTCCGACACCGGCCTGAACTCCAGCACGACCTATTACTACGTCGTGTCCGCGATCAACGGCAGCGGCGAGGGTGCCGATTCCTCGCAGGCCGACGCCACGACGCTGACCGCCCCGCCCGAAGCCCCGACCTCGCTCACCGCGATCCTTGGCACCGGACGCGTCACCTTGAGCTGGACGGCCAGCGGCGGAGCGACGAGCTACGCCATCAAGCGCGCCACCACCAGCGGCGGTCCCTACACCACCGTAGCCGACGGCCTGACCGGCACGACTTACACCGACACCAGCATCTCCCATGACACGACCTACTATTACGTCGTCGTCGCCACCAACGCCGACGGCACCGGCCCCGACTCCGCCGAGGTCACCGTGGGCTCGGGCACCTTGGTCGCCCATCTCAGGTTCGACGAGACCGGCGGCGCCGTCGCCGCCGACTCCAGCGGCCGCGGCCAGCACGCCGCGCTCGTGAACGGCGCCGGCTTCGCGGCCGGCATTCTCGACGGAGGCCTCAATCTCCCCGCGACCTCCGCCCAGCACGCCAAGCTCCCCTCCGGCATCGCCAGCGGCCTCACCGATTTCACCGTCGCCACTTGGATCAAGGTCAACGCCTTCGTCACCTGGC
>CAMLNJ010000354.1 GCA_946481225.1 uncultured Verrucomicrobiota bacterium
AGGATCTGCTCGCCCGCCGCCAGCACCGGCTGCTGGTAGACGTCGATCACCTCCAGGTCGTAGCGCCCCTGCAAATGCTCCTCGCAGATCCGCCGGATGTTGCGGATCGCCGCCGTGGAACGCGGCGTCAGGCCCGAGACGTAAAGCCGCAGCACGTAGCGCTGCGTCGCCCGCGCCGCCGCCGCCCGCTCCAGAGCGGCCCGGGCCTTGGACACGCGCGGCTTCATGGTCCGGCCTTTCCCGCGCGCGCCGGCGCCGGCCGCAGATCGAGGCCGACCAGCACGTTGCTCTCGTTGGACAGATCGCCGATGATCTTCTTCACCGGCGCGGGCAGCTTTCGCACCAGCGTGGGGATGGCCAGGATCTGATCCCCCGCCGCCAGCTTCGGATTCTCCAGCAGGTCGATCACCTCGATCTGATAGCGTCCCGCCAGGTGGGCCTCGCACAGTTTTTTCAGGTTGATCAGGGCCGTGATCGATTTCGGCGTCTGGCCGGCGACGTAGAGCCGCATGATCCAGCGCTCCGTCGATGGCTTCCGTGATGATGTGCTTTTTTTCATGGTGTCCCTTCAGTCCGCCTTGCGCGCCGCCGCCTGCCGGCGCTCCTCGCCCCGGCTCGTTTCCATGCGTTCGGCCTCTGCCTCGGCGGCCAGCCGCTTCTCCACCGCCAGCCCTGCGATGCGGGCCTGCAGCGCGGCGACCTGCGCCTCCAGGCCGCGCCGCTCGGCCTCCAACGCGCGTTCGTGCCGATCCACCTCCAGCTTCCTCGCCACCGCTTCGGCCTCGTCCCGCGCCCGTTGGGACAGCCTCGCCGCGCCGGTGTAGACCGCGCCCGACCCGGTATACACGTCCACCAAGTCGATGCCCCGGTCGGTGAGCAAAAACTCGCGCATCTGGTTCGAGTGCGCCATGCCGCGGCTCTTGAGAAGATAGAGCACGCGGTTCCGTTCGCTCGCCGATTGCACCATCTGGAGCAGGAGCCAGGTGTCCATCAGCGAACTCACCCCCACCTCGGAGTTCTCCAGCGCCGCGCCGCCCGAGGTCAGGCTGGTGAACAGCGTCGTGATGCCCTGGTTTTTCAGGAAATCGATCACCCGTGTCAGCATGCCCTTGATCTCCGCCTCCGAGCCCACCGCCGAGAGATTGGTGATAGGATCCATGATCACCGCCTCGGGACCAAACTCGGTGACCAGCTTGTGCAGGCTCACCAAATGGCTCTCCAGCCCGTAGATCGTCGGCCGCACCGCGTGGAATTTCAGCAGCCCTTTGCGCACGTGTTTCCCGAGATCGAGCCCGATGGAGCCCATGTTGCGCACGATTTGGTCGGGCGACTCCTCGGAGGACCAATAGAGGCAGCGCCCGCCGCGCCGGCACACCGCGTCGGCGAAGGTCGCCACGATGCTCGTCTTGCCCGCGCCCGCCGTGCCGGAAACCAGCACGCTGCTGCCTTTGAAAAAACCCTTGCCGGCGAGCATCGCGTCGAGCCGTGCCACCCCCGAGGTCACGCGCCCGGTGGAGACCGGATAAGCGAGGCCGAGCGAGCTGATCGGCATCACGCAAAGCCCCTGCTCGTCGATCAGCGTCGGATACTCGTTCGTGCCGTGCGCCGAGCCGCGATACTTCACGATGCGCAACCGCCGCGTCGCCACCTGGTTGACCACGCGGTGGTCGAGGAAGATCACGCAATCGCTCACGTATTCCTCCAATCCCTGGCGCGTGAGCGTCCGCTCGCCCTGCTCGGCCGTGATGATCGCCGTCACGCCGCGCACCTTCAACCAGGTGAAAAGCCGTCTCAGTTCGGCGCGCACGATCGATTCGTTGCCCAGCCCGGCGAACAAGGCCTCCAAACTGTCGAGAACCACCCGCTTCGCCCCGACCTGGTCGATCGCGCAGCCCAGCCGGATAAACAAGCCTTCCAAGTCGTATTCGCCCGTCTCGGTGAACTCGCTCCGCTCCACCCTCACGTGATCGAGCACGATCTTCCCTCGCTTAACCAAACCTCCGAGATCGAAGCCCAGCGAGCTGACGTTGTCGGTCAGCTCGCGCCCCGTCTCCTCGAATGCCATCAACACGCCCGGCTCGCCGAACTCGCGCGCTCCGCGCACGAGGAACTCGACGCCGAACAATGTCTTGCCGCAGCCCGCCGCGCCGCACACGAGCGTCGGGCGCCCGCGCGGCAGACCGCCGCAAGTCAGCTCGTCGAGCCCTCGGATGCCTGTCGGGCACTTGGCGACACCAGGGGCGGATTTGGGAACCGTCGAGGGTTTCATGAAAGGAATGATCGCGTCGGGTTTGGCCGGGAAAAATCGACCCGGGGCGCGCTGGCCGGCCGAGCCCGCTCGTCGCTCAGCCGGGACGGCGAGGAAAGGTCGGCATCACCCGGACGTCCGCCTCGACGGTGGAAAGCAGTCACCTGGCCTCCCAGGTAGCGACCCAAGGGGGCCGCGCTCGAGTTCCGACGACCCGGGCTCCTCCTCCGCCGCAACCCGAGCATCCCACTCACGATCGCATCCATCGCCAAACACGGGGCCGACGAGTGAAAGACTGAGGGCAGTCCGGAAGACCGACGGAGGCGTTCGGTATCGGTTTTCAATTTATCCATAAGCGCATTCAACTCACGGTCATATACAACATCGATTACTGTGCGTGTATTGCCCTCCCCGCTACCCCGGCCAAAATCTGAGCACCCCGTCCAATCACTCCGGGCCTCGCCTCCGATCACGCCCCCGCATCTCCGACTCGCCTTCCTCCGTGCCCTCCGTGTCCTCCGTGGTTCAAAACATTTCCTTCCGCTCCTAGCACCCTGCTCCTAGCTCCTCGTTCCCAGCTCCCTGCTCTCCCCCCCATGGCCAAGCCCGAAGAACCGAAGATCATTTTCTCCATGATGCGCGTCTCGAAGAAGATCGAGCGCAAGGAGATCCTCCGCGACATCTCCCTCTCCTTCTACTACGGCGCGAAGATCGGCGTCCTCGGCCTCAACGGCTCCGGAAAATCATCCCTCCTCCGCATCCTCGCCGGCCGCGACACCGAGATCGACGGCCGCCTCCACTTCGAGCCCGGCTACCGCGTCGGCCTCCTCGAGCAAGAACCCCAGCTCGCCGCCGGCTCCACCGTCCGCGCCTGCGTCGAGGAAGGCGTCAAACACCTCACCGACCTCACCGCCGCCTACGACGCCTCCTGGGACGAGCTCGCCGCCGCCGACACCGACGAGGCCCGCGACGCCATCACCGAAAAACAGGCCAAGCTCCAGGAAGACATCGAACGCCTCGGCGCCTGGGACGTCGCCCCGCAGGTGGAGATGGCCATGGACGCCCTCCGCTGCCCGCCCGGCGACGCCATCGTCGACACCCTCTCCGGCGGCGAACGTCGCCGAGTCGCCCTCGCCCGCCTCCTCCTCCAAAAACCCGAGATCCTCCTCCTCGACGAGCCGACCAACCATCTCGACGCCGAATCCGTCCACTGGCTCGAGCAACACCTCGCCCGCTACGAAGGCACCGTCATCGCCGTCACCCACGACCGCTACTTCCTCGACAACGTCGCCCAGTGGATCCTCGAACTCTCCGCCGGCCACGGCATCCCCTGGAAGGGCAACTACTCCGGCTGGCTCGAGCAAAAGAGCGCCCGCCTCGCCGCCGAACAGCGCACCGAAGACAAGCGCCAGAAAGCCATGGCCCGCGAACTCGCCTGGATCCGCCAGGGCGCCAAGGCCCGCCACGCCAAATCGCAGGCCCGCATCAGCGCCTACGAGAAGATGGTCAACTCCTCCAACGTCGCCGAGCAGGAACGCGAATTCGAGCTCGTCCTCCCCAAGGGCCCGCGCCTCGGCCAGCTCGTCGTCGAGGCGAGCGGCATCGCCAAGGCCTACGGCGACAAACTCCTCTTCGAAAACCTCTCCTTCTCGCTCCCGCCCGGCGGCATCGTCGGCGTCATCGGCCCCAACGGCGCGGGCAAGACCACGCTCTTCCGCATGATCACCGGCGCCGAGAAACCCGACGCCGGCACCCTCCGCGTCGGCGACACCGTGGTCATCAGCCACGTCGACCAGTCGCGCGATTCGCTGCCCGATTCGAAGACGATCTATGAGGCGATCAGCGACGGCGAAGAGATCATCCGCATGCCCGGCCGCGAGGTGAACGCCCGCGCCTACTGCGCCCAGTTCGGCTTCACCGGCGCCGACCAGTCGAAAAAAGTAGGCGTCCTCTCCGGCGGCGAACGCAACCGCGTCCACCTCGCCCGCCTGCTCAAGAGCGGAGCCAACCTCCTCCTCCTCGACGAGCCGACCAACGACCTCGACGTGAACTCCATCCGCGCCCTCGA
>CAMLNJ010000355.1 GCA_946481225.1 uncultured Verrucomicrobiota bacterium
GCAACTCAGGATGGGATAGGCGCCGTGCATGAGGGCATGAGAAACCAGAGCGCGGCGCAGGCTTCCAGCCTGCACTTCGCCTCGGATGCCTGGCGCCTCGCCGAAGGACCGTGTCCGGGCGCCATCACCCCCCTGTTGCATCAAAGCCAGCCGGAAACCCGCGCCGAGGGCTATTTCTCGCGACCACGCACCGCGAGCAGCCATTCGCGCGCCGGCACATGGTGCCGGTAGAAAAAAGACTGCGTCCGGTCGTCCGCAGGCACCACGAGACGACGATGCTCCGCCCCGGCGACCGTCGCCGTGCCCTCCATCTGCAAGGCCACCACCCCCGCCTCCGCCCGCCCGCTCGCCCGCAAGGTGATCGCCACCTTGTTCGCGTCGGCCGGAACGAGCGCCTGCCCGAGGCTCAGCCACGACGGGGCCTGCTTCAACGCGAGCGAAATCGGCCCCGTGAAACCATCGCTTCGCAAGGCGTAGATCGTCACGGTCGCGGTTCCGCCCGGGCGCAGGTTCACGCTCGACGGCACCGCGCGCAGCTCAAAGCCGGGGCGCGGTGCGGCGAGCTTCAACCGGTAGCCGTAGTCCTGGCCGCCGCGCCCCTGCGCATCGCTCAATCGCATGTGGTAGCGCCCCGCCGCCGGAGCCACGAAGGCGACGCGCGGGTCCGCGTGGCGGGCCGACTCGCCGTCCGCCTTGTCCGCGCAGTCGTCGCTCGTGGCCACGACCTTGTCGTCCGGCCCCAGCACGTGCAGCACGCCGTCCAGAGGTGAACGCAGCCGACGCGCCACGACCTCGGCCACGAGCGGCTCCCCCGCCTCGGCGGAAAACGCGAACTCGTCCACGTCCCCGGCGCGTTCGATCCGGCCGTTCACCACGACGGGGAAATCGAGCGCTTGCGCGCGGCCGCCATCGCCCCCCGCCCCCTCGCCGCGCTCCGGCGCATCGCCGGCCTCAACCTCGACCGCGCCGCTCGCCGCCAGGCAGCATCCCGGGTCGAGCGGAACGACACCGATCTCGTCCGGGAGGCGCGCGCGCCTCGACGGCGCCGGAAGATTCCAGCCGCTCAGGGTGAACTCCTGCTCCGTGCCCGCCTGGCCGCCGAGCGGAAAAACGCCGGCCACGAACGGCAGCTCGCCGATCGCGACGCGATACACGAAATCCTCGCGTCCACGATAGATCGCGTCGCGCAACACGAGGACGTAGTCGCCGTCCGCAGGCAGTCGGAAGACCAGCACCGGATCGGGCTCGGAGCGAAAATCGTCCGCGAAGGCGATTTCCCGGCCGGCGGAATCGAGCAGCGTCACCGTCGCCTGAAGCCAGCCCGGCACCCCGTCGCCAAGATACGGGGCCAAGGTCTGCGCATGGACGGCCGCGATGAGGCGCGCGTCCTTTTTTCCGGCGAAACGGATGCGGTCCGACTCGCCCGCGAGGATCTGGCCGTTGACCACGACCGGCGGCGTCACTCGCAGCTCCGCGCTCGCGGCCTGCGCGAGCGCGCGCGGAGAGCCGGGCTCGGGGCGCGGCATGATCGCCGTCACGACGGGAAAGGCGGCCTCCGGCAGATCGCCGACCACAAACACCAGCGGCGGGGCCAGGCCGGCCGGGGCGAGCAGGCGCAGGTCGCGCGGGCCCGGCGCGGCGTCGGGCGCGATGCTCAGCTCAAGCGTCACCGACTCCTGCAGGGCCGGCGACAGCACGCCGCCGTCCAGGCTCGCGAGCCGGCGCTCCAGCTCGGCGACGCGCTCCGGCGCGAGGTCCCGGTTCTTTCTCCGCTCAGCCAGCTCCTCCTTCAGCTTGTCCCGCTCCTCGGGCGTCGGCGGACGCTCGTGGGAGAGCACGCGCGCGCCCACGCCGCCGCCGGAGACGAAGGCCTCCTGCACCTCCTGCAAGAGACGCCCGCCCACGACCACCGTCAGGGTCTCCCCCTGTCGCGCGCCCGCCGGATAAACGTAGGCCGGCTGAGGCGCGTCGCCCTGCGGCGACGCCGCGCGCGCCGACGCCACGGCGAGCGAAAGGACGAACCCGAGAATGAAAGCGACATGAGGTATTCTAGACATACGAAGCGGGTGCATGGGCGGCGGGGGTCACATGATTTCGCGCAGGAGCCCGCGGCGTTGCGGCAGCTCGGAGAGGCCGGGAAGCACGCGCACGTCCCGCCCCTCCGGATGCGGCAGACGCGCGGACGCGTCGATGCCGAGCTGCGCGTAGATCGTCTCCAGAAAATCGGCGGGATGCGTCGGGCGTTCGACCACCTCCTCGCCGCGCGCATCGGTGGCGCCGACGACCTGGCCGCCGCGAAACCCGCCGCCCGCCAGCAGCGCGGAAAAGGCTTTTCCGTGGTGGTTTCTCCCCCCGTTGAACGGGGCCTCGGTCTGCACCTTCGGCACGCGGCCGAACTCCCCGCCCACCCAGACGATGGTCGAGTCGAGCAGGCCGCGCTGCTCGAGATCCTCCAGCAGCGCACTCAGCGCCTGGTCGAGCTCCGGCAGCTTTTTCCGCATGACGTCGAAGTGCTGCTTGTGCGTGTCCCAGCCTTTCGCGTTCACCATCACGCAAGGCACGCCGCGCTCCACCAGGCGCCGCGCGACGAGGCAGGATTGCCCAAAGGTGTTGCGACCGTAGCGCTCGCGCGTCGCGTCCCGCTCCTGGCGCAGATCAAAGACCTTTCCGGTTTCGCCGAGGATCATCTCGTAGGCCTCTTCGCCCGCCGCGTCGAAGCCCGCGAGCGCGCCCGGCGCGCGGGCGCGGAGCACGTCGCCAAACGTATCCGTCCGCGCGAGCAGACGCCGGCGCGCGCGGAGACGCTCCTCGACCAGGCGGGGCGAGACCACGCCCTCGACCATAAAAAGCTCGGCCGCGGGATCGCCGCCGGTGGCGAAGGCCCTGTGCCGCGGCCCGAGAAAACCCGCCTCCGTGTAACGCCCCGGCGGTTCCGTGAGCACGATGTAGGGCGGCAGGCGCCCGGCATGGCCGGCGTCGCGGCCCTTGAAGAGCGACACCACCGCGCCGAGGTTGGGAAACACGTCCCGCTCGCCCGCCGGGTGGCCCGTCTGCACGATGTAGGTCGCCGTCTCGTGGCCGATCACCCCGTGCGTCAGGCCGCGGATGATCGCGTATTTGTCCGCCTGCCTGGCGAGCAGCGGCAGCATCTCGCAGATGCGGATGCCGGGCACGTTCGTCGCTATCGGCGTGAGGAAGGGACCGCAGTAGTCCGGCCCCGCCTCGGGCTTGGGGTCGAAGGTGTCGAGATGCGCCGGGCCGCCCCCCAGCCAGATCTGGATCACCGCACGCGCCTTCGGAACCGGCGCCCTCGCGGGCCCTCCGAGCGAAGCCGGGGCCTGCGCCCCCAGGCGCGGGAGCAGCAGACCGCCCGCCGCCGCCAAGCCGGTCAAAATGGCCTCGCGTCGGCGGATCGGACGGGAAAACAGGCCCGTGTTTTCGGAGCTTTGTGGAATGGAAACGCGGTTCGGTGCGGCCATGGCGGGGATGGATTGGGGAAAGCGGTCAGTGGCGGTGGATGAACTCGGAGCTGTTGATCAAAGCCCACGCGAGATCATCGAGGGCCTCGCGCTCTCCCGCCCCGGCCTCGCCGTTTCGCCGACGCTCCTCGTCCGTGGGCCGACGCGAGAGAATCGTCAAATAAAGCCGGTCCACGGGAGCGTCGGCGCCGCGTCCGCCGGGCTCGAGCAGGGCGCGCATCGCCGGCCCTTCCTCCAGTTTGCGCAGCACCTGGGCGGAGTTGAGCAAGTGCAGGCGCTGGGCGGCGTCTATCGTGTTGTCCCGCTCGCCCGCGAGACCGCTGTCGCGCGGCGAGCGTCCGAACTTCTCGAGAAAGACGCCGGCGAGGCTGCCGTCGGGCAACGCGATGGCGCGCACGTCGGCAGGCATGAAGATGAAGGGCTCCGAGACGTGGCTGACGCAGGTGTCGTGGCCGCCCGTGATCTGGTTGATCGCGTCGGCCAGCACCTCCGACTCGAGGCGGCGCGGCGGGTAGCTCGCGAACGCGGCCCAGGCGGCGTCGGCGTCGGCCCCGGCGGGCGGCAGCGAGGAGCGCTGGTAGGCGCGCGAATTCAGGATCAGCCTGAACAGCGACTTGAGATCGTAACCCGAGGCGATGAATTCGCGCTCGAGGAGGGCCAGCAGCTCCGGATTGGAAGGCGGGTTTCCCTCGCGAAAATCATCCGGCTCATGCACGATGCCGCGCCCGAGGAACCAGGCCCAGGCACGGTTCGCCAACGAGCGGGTGAACCAAGGATGTCGCGGATCGAGCATCCAGTCGACGAGCGCCGCGCGGGGATCGGCGCCGTTCGGGAT
>CAMLNJ010000356.1 GCA_946481225.1 uncultured Verrucomicrobiota bacterium
GCCGCGTCGGCGGGCTCGCATGTCTTGCGCAAAGACGTGGGTGACCGCGGTCAGCCCCGCGATATCCAGCTGGATCATCGCCAGCGCCGCGTCGAGCGGAGCGTCGGCGAAGGGGCCCTGCAGGCCGTGCCCGGCGTTGTTGATCAGGATATCGATCGCAATGCCCCGGTCGCGAAGCCGCTCATGCAATCGCACGACTGCGGAGATGTCGGTGAGGTCTACCTGCTCCACCACGACCTGGGAGCCGTGCCGCTGACGAAGGGCCTCGGCCAAGGCTTGCAAGCGATCGAGCCGACGCGCGACCAGCACCAACGCATGGCCTCGCTCGGCATATTGGCGGGCGAACTCTTCGCCGAAGCCACTCGAGGCGCCCGTGATGAGCACCCACGATTTTTCGGTCGTCTGTGGCTCCGCCGCCTCGTTCCCGGGCCGCTTGGCCGGGCGGAGATCGCCGACGGGGCGAGAGCGAGTGTGGACGCGTTGGCTTGGATGGTCGTGGGACATGGTGAGTTTTCTTTCGGTGGGAGCGGTTCAGTGGAGGCCGGAGGGCGGGGATTTTCGGTGAGCGGCGGCGGGATGCATGGATTATGTGTGTATATACACATTTAATGGCTCGCGCCTCGTTGGATCGGGTTTCTATTTTTTCAGGGCCGAGGCGACCGTATCGAGATCGGCAAGCAGGGTGGACCAACGCTCTTCGCCGAGCACTTGGACTGCGGCGCGTTGGGCCGACTCCCAGGCGGGAACAAGTTTTTCGATCTGTTTGCGGCCTTTGGCGGTGAGCGACAGTTCCACGCGTCCGCCGTGTCCGCCGCCTTCGACCGTCACCAAGCCATCCCGCTGCAAGGGCCGGAGATTTCGCAGCAGCGTGGTGCGTTCCATCCCGAGGATCTCGCTCAGCTCGGCCATATTCGATGTGCCGGTGCTGTGCAGAGCGGCGAGAATCGAGCCTTGCGTGCTTCGGATACCCTGGCGCCGCATCTCCGCATCGAAAAATTGCGTCACGACCCGCGTCACCCGACGCAGGTTGAAGCACACGCAGTTCTTGTGTTCCGAAAAATCCAAGGCTTCCGACATGTTGTGTATATGCACAGTAGGTCCTTGGATTGTCAAGCGCGGGGCAGGTCTTCCGCCGTTTTTTCGTGGCGGGCGGTCGGGCACGGAGGCGGCCGGGCGGATCAGAAGCGCAGGCTCAGTTGCGCGGCGGCGGAGGGGACCAGATCCTCCGTGGACGGGCGCTCGTGCAGGACCCCGGCCTGGAGTTTCAGTTGCGCGTGGGCGGCGAGGCGCAGGACGGGACCGGCCTCGATGCGCCAGGCCTCGCGGCCCCAGCGCGCCTCGTCGCCGCCGGGCAGATCGACGGGCTCGAAAAACTGCTGGCTCCAGCGCACGAAGCCGGCCCAGCGCGGGGTGAAGCGGTATTTCGCCTCGAGCGCGTAGGCGAGCGTGTCGGCGTGGCCGAGCGTCGGCACCTCGAAGCGCGAGGCGATGAGCTCGCCCCAGAATTGGAAATGGCCGCGGGCGTAGGTGAGGTCGTGTCCGAGCGAAGTCTGCGCGTAGTCGTCGCGATCATGTCCTGACGCGACGGATACAGGCTCCGGTTGCAGATAGATTCCCCGGCTGAAGGACAGCCCGAGGTCCCAGGGCGCTGACGGACGCCAGCCGAGCCGCGCGGCGCTGGCGGGCGTTTCCCAGACTTCCGCGTCGCAATCGTTCCAGGTGCCGGGACGGGAGGAGAGGCCGGCGTTTTTAAGCTCGATCGCGAGATCCCAGCGCGGGCCGCCGAGAGAGAGCGCGGCGCCGGTGCCGTAGACGGCACCCCACATGACGGGGATGCGTTTGCGTTCGTCCGAGGTCAGGGCGGCGGCGTCGCCGACCGGAGCGACATGCGCCCAGCGACGCAGGGCGGTCGCGCTGGTTGCGGCGGCTCCGTCCCAGAGGCCGGTGAGATTCTCCTGCGCGAGCGGCGCGGTGATGAACGGGTAATCCCATGCGTGCCGGCGCCGAGCCCAGTTGCCAAACACCGTGGCGAAGCGGCCGACGCGAAGGCCGACACGGCGTTCCGGCCAGGGGGCGAAGTGGACGTAGGCCTCCTCCAAGCGCAGCTCCAGCGATTGGTCGGCCGGATCGAAGCCTCGGTCCGAGCGGAGCTGGGCGTGGGCCTGGATGCCGGGCGCGAGGCGCGCGTCGGCGAAGAGGCGGAGGACGGGCTCGAACAACACCTCCTCGTCCGCGTCGGTGTAACGCAGATCGGCGACGGGCTCGGGCACGTAATAGGTGGCGAGGTCGATTCGGCCCGAGATTTGTAAGCTGCGTTTCTCGTCGGCGGAGACGCGGGTGAGCGCGTTTTCAGCGGCGTCGGCAAACTCGTCCCAGCCGGCATGCAGGGTATGCGCGCCGCCGCCGAGGCCGGCCAGCAAGCCGCCGCAGAGCACGGAGGCCAGGCGGAGGAGCGACGGGCGAGGGCGACGGGGTTGACGCACGGTAAACGGGATGTGAGCGAAACATCCCGCGCGATCAACACCGGCGCGCGTGCGACGTGGGGCGGCCGGAGACGCGGAGGACGGACGGAGTAGACGGAAAAAAGCCCGCCTCGAACGAGGCGGGCCGGACGCGGGCTCGGGCGGGGCGACCTTTGGCGCGTCGAAAGGGCTGGAGCGGCGCGGCGGATCAGGCGGCGCGGCGGCGGCGGCGCAGGGCGGCCAGACCGAGAGCGGCGAAGCCGCCGAGCGCGGCGTAGCTGGCGGGCTCGGGGATGGCGACGGGGTTGACCAAGTTGCCGCGGATCTCGCCGCCGGGGTTGGTGCTCGTGTGGACGTTGATGTAGAGCTGGCCGGCGAAGAGCGCGGTTTCGCTCGCCCCGGAGAGCGCGTTGGAGGTGCCGGTGACGAAGCCGCCGCTCGCGCTGTTGTTGAAGGTGAAGGGCGCGCTGGAGATGCCGAAAAGCACCCCGGCGTTTTCAGTGAAGGAGGCGACGCCGCCGCTGGCGGTGGGGCCGTGGACGTGGGCGGCGGAGGCGGCGGAGGAGAGATCGGTGAAGCCGTTGCCCGAGCCCCAGGCGATGTTGATGGTGAGCAGATTCGTGACGTCGTCGTAGGTGATGCCGGCGCCGAATTCGCCGCCGGTGCCGGGGGTGCCGTTGATGGTGCCGTTTTCGTTGCCCGAGAGGAGGCCGGCGCCGGCGTTGCCCGCGAGGTCGAAGCTGAAGACGGTGGCCTGCGCGGCGAGGGGGGCGGCGAGGAGCAGGAGCGCGAACGAGACACGACGGGCGGCGCGTAGGCCGGAGGCGTCGGAGCGAGGAGCGGAGACGTTCATGAGGGCGGTGGGTTGGGGGTGAGCGGGACGCGTCGCGCGCCGGATTCGGCGGGGCCGACCCGGGGCGTGGCGGAGGTCGCCGTGTCGATACTTGGTGGATACACGTAGCCGGGGCGAGCCCTCAAAGGTAACGGTTTTGTCACAATCGGCGGCGGCGACCGGCAGGGCGCGTTTTGTGTGGAGCGGCGATCAGCCTCGCGGGAGCAGGAGCGCGAAGACGGTGAGCTCCTCGTCGGAGCGGACGAGCCGGACGTCGCCGCCGTGCAGGCGGGCGAGGTGGCGCGCGAGGTTCAGGCCGAGGCCGTAGCCGGGCACGTCGCCGGCGGCGGCGCCGCGGTGGAAACGCTCGAAAATGGTTTCCCGCGCCTCGGGGCGAACCGGGACGGGCGCGGTGTTGGCGACGAGGAGCCGGACCTCGTCCGGGCTCGTCTCGGCGGAGAGCCGCACGAGGCCGGAGGGGCGGTTGTATTTGGCGGCGTTCTCCAGGAGGTTTTGCAGGATCAGCGCGAGCTGGCGGGCCTCGCCCCTCACGAGGAGCGGTTCGGCGAGGGCGTTTTCGAGCGCGAGCGTCTCGGCGGAGGGAAGGGCGCCGATATCGTCCAGGGCGGCGGCGGCGAGGTCGGCGAGATCGAGCGATGCGGCGCGCGGGCGAACGAGTCCGGCGTCGAGTTTGGCGAGAAGGAGGAGCGTCTCGAGGATGTGGGCGAGCCGGTCGGTCTGGCGCACGAGCTCGTCGACTTCGGCGCGCTGGTCCTCGGGGAAACCGGGGGCGGCGGCGAGTTCCTGGAGGCCGAGGCGGAGCACGGCGACGGGGGTCTTGAGCTGGTGCGAGGCGTCGGCGGCGAAACGCGCGGCGCGCTCGAGTTCGGCGCTCGTCTGGTCGAGGCGCGTCTCGGCCTCGGCGCGGAGGGCGCGTTGGGCTTCGGAATCGCGGACGAAACGGCCGAACCAGCCGGAGAACCCCGCGGTGAGCAGGCCGCTGACGCCGATGCCGGC
>CAMLNJ010000357.1 GCA_946481225.1 uncultured Verrucomicrobiota bacterium
GACGTGCGCGACATCCACCCGCGCAACAAAAAGGACGTCGGCCGTCGCCTCGCCCGCCTCGCCCTCGCCCGGGACTACGGGGTAAAAATCGTCGACTCCGGCCCCGCGTTCGAAACAGCCGGGCGCGAAGGCGCCGGCTTCCGCGTCACGTTCGCCCATGCCGACGGCGGCCTTATCGCCCCGCTCAACACCCTCGCCGGCTTCGAGCTCGCCGGCACCGACCAGATCTTCCGCCCCGCCGACGCCAAGATCGAGCGGAACACCGTCCTCGTGACCAGCTCCGCCGTGCCCGAGCCCGTCGCAGTCCGCTATGCCTGGCGCAACGCCCCCGCCGCCGGCCTCTTCAACAAAGAGGGCCTGCCCGCCACGCCCTTCCGCACCGACACCTGGTAAACGCCGTCCTCCCCGAGCGCGGCGTTTGCCTCCCCGCCCACGCCGCGCACCATGGAGTCCGGCCGCCCTCCGGCTCCGGCTCCGGTTCCGGTTCCGGTTCCGGCTCCTCGCTCCCTGCTCCCTGCTCCCCGTCCCCCGCTCCTATGAACCTCACGCCCGCGCAGCTCGCCGCCCACCTCGACTCGACCAACCTCCGCCTCGACGCGAGCGCCGACGACATCACGACACTCTGCCACGAGGCCGCGGAACACCGCTTCGCCTGCGTGATGATCTACCCCACCAGCGTGCCCCTCGCCGCCAAGATCCTCGCCGGCGCCGACACCAAGATCGGCACCGTCATCGGCTTCCCCAGCGGACGCTTCTCGATCAACGCCAAGGCGGCCGAGATCGACGCCATGCACGCCGCCGGCGCGCACGAGATCGACATCGTCATGAACTACGCCGCCCTGCGCGACGGCGACATCGACCTCGTCGACACCGAGCTGCGCGCCCTCACTCACCGCGCCCACGGCCACGGCCAGCTCGTGAAAATCATCGTCGAGACCTGCTACCTGGACGCCGACCAGCGCATCAGCGCGCTCCGGCTCTGCGAAGACGCCGGCGTCGAGTTCATCAAGACCTCCACCGGCTTCGCCGCCGCCGGAGCCAAAGTGGACCACATCGCCGCCTGGGCCGCCGCCCGCCGAGGCCCGATCCAGCTCAAGGCCGCCGGCGGCATCAAGACCCTCGCCGACGCCCGCGCCTTCATCGACGCCGGCGCCACCCGCCTCGGCACCAGCAACGCCGCCGCCATCCTCGCCGAATTCACCGGCACCTCCTCCGCCCCGACGCAGGCTTCAGGCTATTGAGGCGAACATCGGCACGCCCTCGCGTCCTCCCGTAGCGATACGGCGGAGCCGTTTCGCCCGCCCCGCCGGGCGCGCACGCCCGCCACCGTCCGCCGAAATAATTCACGTTTTCCTGTTCGGTTCCGACGCCCTGCGACGGTAACAAGACATGCCCATGCCCACTCCGGACGCCGAGCTGCTCCGTCGCTACGCCGAGCGGCAAGACCAGGCCGCTTTCGCCGAACTCGTTCGCCAACACCTTCCCCTCGTCTACCGATGCGCCTGTCGTTCGCTCGGCGGCGACACCACCCGCGCCCAGGACGTCGCCCAGGAGGTTTTCGTTGATCTCGCCCGCAAAGCCCCCGCCCTCGCCAGCCACCCGGCCCTCGCCGCCTGGCTGCATACCGCCACCCACTACACCGCGGCGGAGATGCGTCGCGGCGAACAGCGCCGCCAACAACGTCACGAGGAGGCCCGGAACATGCACGAGATCGAAAACTCAGGTCCGTCGGAGCCGCGCTGGGATCGGCTTCAACCCGTCGTCGACGACGCGCTTGCGTCGCTAAAAGAGGCCGACCGCGAGGCCGTGCTCCTGCGCTTTTTCGCCGAGAAAGGCCACGCCGAGATCGGCTTGCGCCTTGGCCTCGGCGAGGACGCGGCGCGGATGCGCGTCGAACGCGCCCTCGAGAAACTTCGCGCCCAACTCGTGCGACGCGGAATCGTTTCCACCGGCGCCGCGCTCGGCGCCGCCCTGGCCGGCCAAGACGCGCTGGCCGTGCCCGCCGGCCTGGCGACAAGCATCGCGCTGGCCGCGGTCTCCGCCACAGGGGCCGTCGCCGGCGCGGGCTTCTTCGCCTGGCTCGCCACCGGCGGCGGCAAGGCGGTGGCCGTGACCTCTTTCGCCGCCGCGGCGGCCGTCGGCGTCGTCGTGTTGTCCCGGCTCGCCGGCTCCGAGTCTCCGCCATCCGTATCCACCACGTCAGCACGCCCTGAGACGCCCGACGACAGGTGGTCGGCCTTGGTCGAACGCTGGGACTTCGGCTCCGAAGCCGAACGCGGTTTTCTCCTGAGGGCGTTCGAAGCCGGAGAGTTGGGAACCCGGCTGCTTGGCCTCTGGCGCGCAAACGACTCCGTGAGCCACGCCCGCTTCTGGTCGATTTTCGAGCACTGGTGCGCGGCCGCACCCGAGGCCGCCGCCAAATGGTCCGCCGGGACTTGGGACGAAATCACCGGCGCGGACGGCGTGAAACTCCGCGAACAAGCCGGCTTCGCCTGGGTGAAACGCAGCCCCCGCCCCGCCTTCGAGTGGGCGCGCGCGCTTCGTGATGCCGAAGAGGAAACCGGCCTCGCCGCGCGCATGCTCCGGCAACTCGCGCACACCGACTCGGGCGAGGCCATCGCCTTGGCGAAAGACGTCTCGGACAAGTTCTACGAAACCGCCCGCTTCGGCATCCTCGAAGGTTGGTTCACCCACGATCGAGCCGCCGCCATCGAACGGCTCGGCGACGAGTGCGTTCGCCACCACCGCATGCCCAAGCTGTTAGCCGGATGGGCGCAGGCGGATTTGCACGCTTTCATGAGCTGGGGACTGGATGGCACCTGGTCTCACATCTCCGACAAGTCACTTCGGGACCAGCTGCTCCTTCGCCACCAAGCCTCCCGAGACGGCATCTCCCTCTTGCCGGATTTGGGGGAATTCGTGCCGATGGTTTTCGCCGAGTATCTCGAAACGCCGCCGGCCGGCCTGCCCGTCCGGGCTATCGATGAAGCCCGCCTCGTCTGCGCGTTTAACTTCACGCATTGGAGGGATCGCAACCCATCCGCCGCGCACGAGTGGCTCCTGAGCCTCCCCACGGAGGCGGAAAGCACACAGGAATTCATTCGTCAGTGGGGTGGCTCCTACACCGGATCCCCCGACGGCAAGAGAAACCACGCCGCGCAAATCCAAACCCTGCTTCTGCTCCCCGAAAGCCCCGCCAGAACCAAGTCGCTGAAGGACCAGATCCGCTACTGGACCGGGCACGATCTCGAAGGCGCGCTCGCCTGGGTCCGCGCCACCGGAGACGCCTCCTTGCACGGCTTCGCCTATGAGGGGGCGATTCTTGGCCTCGCGCCCGGATCGCCCGACCAAGCGGCGGCTTTGTATTCATCTCTTCCCGACACGCCGGCGAAGGCGTCCGTCGCTTTTGAGCTTTCCGCCGCTTGGGCCGCCGCCGATCCCGAAGCCGCGCTCCGCTGGCTCGACCAAGCCCAGCCCGCATGGCCGCGCACGGCCCTGGAGGAGAACGATGAACATTCGGGCAAATTCCTCGGCGCCTGGGCCACGTCCCGCCCGGCAGATTACGTCACTTGGCTGCTCTCCCACGCCGTCGACGACACGCAAGGCATCCAGAATATCCTGCGCATGAGCCGGAGTCACATGAAGCTCGCCGGGGCCGCCAAACTCGGCGCCGCCTACCGCGCGCGAAAATCGTGGATCGAGATCAAACCCGCGGCACTGGCATGGCTGCGCTTATCGGAAGCGGATGCGGTCGGATACATCCTCATGAGCGACATGTTCACCGAGGAGGAGCGGTCCCTGCTCTTAAGCGAAGCACGAAAGGGCAAATAGATCGGCGCATTTTCCCGCGCCGAGCCTATCAAAAAACGCCGCGCCTCCAAGGACGCGGCGTTTTTTCTGGACCAACTGTGCATACTCAATACACACAGTAAGCCGACGCCGATGCACCCCGAACGAAAAACCACGCTCCTCCTCGGCCCGATCTCGCCCGCCGCGGGCGAGACGCTCTACCAGCAGATCGTCGACCGCTTAAAGAAAGAGATCGGAGAGGGCCGGCTCGTCCCCGGCTCACCGCTGCCCTCCTTTCGCCAACTCGCGGAGGACATGCTCGTCAGCGTCATCACCGTGAAGCGGGCCTACGAGGAACTGGAGCGCGAGGGCATCATCTTCCGCCGCCAAGGCCTCGGCACCTTCGTGGCCGACAAAGGCCCGGCTCGCAGCCGCGAGGCCAAGCTCGCCACAGCGCGTGATCTGTTGCGCGAGGCTTTTCGCGAAGCCGCCGAAGCCGGCCTCAAACCCGCCG
>CAMLNJ010000358.1 GCA_946481225.1 uncultured Verrucomicrobiota bacterium
GAGGCCGGAGCCGATGGAGAGGCCGGCGGTGACGGTGCCGGAGCCATCGACGGTGAGGCCGCTGAAGGCGCCGGAGGCGTCGGCGCTCACGAGGATGTATTGGCCGGCGGAGAGCCCGCCGGAGAGGAGGTCGGTGAAATTGACGGTGTTGTTGTTGAAGAAGACCTCGTTGGCCGAGGCGCCGGTGAGGGCGAGGCGGGAGGACGCGTTGGCGGCGCCGAGGCGGATGGCGAGGGAGGCGCCGGACTCGAGGGCGAGGGCGGAGCGGGCGGAGTTGGCGGCGTTGATCGTGAGCGTGCCGAGGCCGCCGTTGAGCGTGGGGTCGCCGGGGGAGAGGATGCCGGAAACGGAGAGGCCGGTGGTGCCGGCGTTGGTGTCGGAGAGGACGAGGGTGCCGTTGCCGCCGAGGGTGCCGGCGGAGGTGACGAGGTAGCGGCCGGCGTTGGCGCCCGTGCCCTGGGTGTGGGTGCCGTTCACGAGCAGCGTGCCGCCGGAGACGGTGGTCGTGCCGATGTAGAGGCTGGAGCCGTTGAGGCGCTGGGTGCCGGGGCCGGTCTTGACGAGGCTGAAGTTGGTGTTGGGCGAGCCGGTGCCGAACATGTCGCCGCCGAGGGTGCCGGCGAAGGCGTAGGCGTCGGTGGAGAGGGCGGTGGCGCCGAGGGTGAGGGTGCCGGAGGAGGCGGTGTCGTTGGCGTTGTTTTCGGCGCCGGCGAGGGTGGTGGCGTCGCCGCCGGAGAGGCCGCGGATGCTTTGGCTGCCGAGGCCGCCGGAGTAGCCGCGCACGATCTGGAACCAGACGCCGGGGCCGAGGATGATCTCGCTGTTGGGCGGGAGGGTGTTGTTGGTCGCCTCGACGCGGTAGCGGCCGGTCTGGAGGGTGACGGGGCCGGAGAAGCCGGACCAGTTGGAGTTGGCGCTGAAGCGGGCGCCGGCGCTGGTGCCGTTGTAGTTGGCGCCCTCGAGGTTGATGACGAGGCCCTGGGTGCCGGCGATGGTGGCGCCGTTGAAGCGAAGCGGGATGTCGTGGTTTCCGCCGGAGGTGTCGGCGGTGATCGTGATGGACGGCGTGCCGGAGGTGGTGGCGAAGGTGATCGTGCCGGAGTTGAGCCAGAGACCGCGGTCGGGGTTGGTCGTGCTGGTGTCGGTGACGCGGATCTCGCCGACGGTGACGGGCGAGGAGAAGGCGATTTGGAGATTGGCGGAGAAGTCGCCGGTGAAGGTGGCGAGGGCGCCGACGCCGTCCGCGACGGTGCCGCCGGACCAGTTGGCGGTGTCGTTCCAGGTGGCGGCTCCGCCGAGGATGGCGTTGCCCCAGACGCCGTCGGCGGCGGGGAGGGCGGGCGCGGCGAGGGCGGCGAGGAGGCCCGGGGTGAGGAGGCGGAGGTTTTTAACCACGGAGGACACGGAGAGCACGGAGGGGAGACTGGGGAAGGGGCGGGGGCAGGGTGGAGAATGGACAAAAAAGGGCGGCGCGACGAGACGCGCCGCCCTGTGAATGGCGAGGATGCTTGGCGGACGCGGGTTAGCCGCGACGACGGCGGCGCTGGGAGGCGAGGCCGAGGGCGCCGAGGCCGGCGAGGGCGGCGAAGGCGGAGGGCTCGGGGACGGCGGTGAGCGCGAGCTGGCCGGTGGACTGGTCGAAGCTCCAGAGGCCGGTGTTGCTGGTCCAGAGGCCGGAGCCGTTGTTGGTGAAGGTGAGCCCGCCGGCGTTGTCCTGCACGGTGAAGCTGCCGCCGAAGCTCGTGGCGAGCGTGCCGACGTCGACGAGGTTCCAGGAGCCGGAGGTGTCGGTGACCCCGGCGAGGTCGAGCTTGAAGGAGCCGTTGAAGTTCGCGGCGCCGGAGCCGAGGACGTGGTTGCTCACGCCGCCGTCGGAGACGGTGAAAAGCAGGCTGCTGGTGGTGTCGAAGGTGAGCGCGCCGGCGCTGACGGTGGTGTCGCCGGTGTAGGTGAGGGCGCCGCCGAGGGTCTGGGTGCCGGAGCCCTCCTTGGTGAGGGCGAGGGTGCCGGAGCCGTTCTGGATCGCGCCGGAGTAGGTGGCGCTGGAGGTGCCGGAGACGCCGCCGCCGACGAAGAGGGTGGCGGACGACGCGGCGAGCCCGTTTCGGATGACGCCGCCGCTTCCGCCGATGGCGGCCACGGCCTCGGCCTTGCCGTTGAGTTCGAAGGCGCCGGAGTTGAGGGTGAAGGCCTGATCGTCGTTGATCAGGTTGCTGTTGGCGCCGGAGAGACGGAGTGTGCCGCCATCGATGGTGACGCCGCGGTCGGCCGCGAGGCCGGACGTGTTGGCGAAAACGACCGTGCCCTGGTTGATTTGCCAGACGGAGAGATTGTTGTGGCTCGTGCCGTTGGTGGTGAGCGTGCCCGCGCCGGTCTTGGTGATGGTGCGATTGGCTCCGCTGCCGATTAGGCGGGTGATGGTGATGTCGCCGGTGGTGTTGACCGTGAGGTTCGCGGTGAGGGTGGCGTCGGCGGTGACGACGGCGGCGGCGCCGCTGGTGTTGATCAACGAGGAGGAAGCGGAGGTGTGCTTGATGGTCTCGCCGATGGTCTGTCCGTTGAGGTCGAGGGCGCCGCCGGCGAGGATGGTGGCGCCGGTGGTGCCGCCGAGGGCGTTGGAGTGGCCGATCTTGAGCGTGCCGGCGTCGACCTGGATGGTGCCGGTGTAGGTGGCGCCGCTGTCGCCGTTCAGGGTCATGGAACCGGCGCCCGCCTTGCGGAAAATGCCGGTGGTGGCGGTGGCGGTGGAGTCGTTGACCGTGGTTACGATGCCGCCCGAGTGCAGGCTGTTGTAGAGCTTGCCGTTGACGATCATGCCGCCGGCGCCGGAGAGGTTGACGAAGAGCTGGCGGGCGGTCTGGTCGCCGGAGAGGAAGATGCCCGTGCCGACGGTGACGGCGCCGGTGCTGGAGACGATGAAATCGCGGTTGCCGCCCTGGTTGACGATGTTGCCGATGGCGAGGTTGTTGGCGCCGTTGAACGTGATGTTGTTGGCGTTGATGGCGAGCGTGCTGCCGGAGAGGTCGCGGTCGCCGCCGGAGGTGCCGATGTTGAGCTGTTGGTTGGCGATGATGCCGCGGAGCGAGGCGGTGCCGAGGGCGGCGTCGCCCGAGCCGGAGTTGCCCAGGGCGGCGTCGCTGCCGAGGACGAGATTGGTGCCGGCGACGTTGTTGCGCATCATCGCGCGCATGAGGTTCGTGCCGGCGGTGATGGCGTTGGTGCCCTTGCCGTCGCCGGTGTTGGCGCCGGAAAGGATGATGGTGCCGGCGGTGGTGGTCGGGAAGAGCCAGTCGTTGCTGAAGTTGATGTTGCCGCTAAGGGTGAGGCTGCCCGCGCCGGAGGCGAAGACGATGCTCCGGTCGCCATTGCCGCCGGAGAGGTTGAGGTTGGCGCTGATGGTCTGGGCGTTGGCGCTTTGCTGAGAGATGATGATCTGGCCGCCGCCGCCGCCGCTGCCGAGGGTGAGGGCGTTGCCGCCGAGGTTGAAGGAGCCCGCGCCGGAGGCGAAGGTGATGGCGGTGCCGGAGGTGGCGAGAGAGGTGAGGGAGTTGTTGGTGACGGACAGATTGGCCGTGCCGGCGAAGGTCAGCGTGTCGCCGGTCGCGGCAGGGGCGGCGTCGGTCGACCAGTTGGCGGCGGTGCCGGTGTTGCCGTCGGAGCCGCCTCCGTCCCAGGTGAAGGCCGCGCCGTAGGCGGCGGGGACGAGGGGGAGGGCGGCGGCGATGGCGGCGACGGACAAGAATCGGCGCGAGGCCGACGCGAGAGGGTGCGAGACGGTGTTCATGGAGGATGCGGGGGCGGGGTGGAGAACGCTGGAAGGCGCTGGGTCGGTCCTATGCGAACACGCCGTTCCCGCTCGAAGCCTTGCGACGTTTCAGTGGAAACCTTCAAGGGGGTTTACGTCCGCGCGGAAGGGCTCAGGTTGCGCGGCGTCACCCCGTCCCATGGCCCCACGTGTCACCATGCGGGACGTCGCCCGCGCGCTCGGCGTCGATCCCTCCACCGTGTCGCTCGCGCTGCGCGCGCACCCGAAGATCCCGGCGGCGACGCGGGAGAAAATCCGCCGTGTGGCGGAGAAGCTCGGCTATACGCCTGATCCGATGCTGGGAGCGCTCGCGAGTTATCGCCGGTCCTCGCGGGAAAAGGGGATCGTCGCCGAGCTGGCCTGGGTTAACCGCTGGTCGCCTCCGGAGCGTTACCATGCGTTTCGAGAATTTGACGGGTATTGGCGAGGGGCCGACGCCGCGGCGAGGGAGGCGGGTTATCGGCTGGAGCGTTTCGAGCTCGGCGACGCGCCGCT
>CAMLNJ010000359.1 GCA_946481225.1 uncultured Verrucomicrobiota bacterium
GGAGGGGACTCCGACTCGGCGCGCCCGGCGGTCGCGCCCTGCCTCAAAACGGCGCCAGCTCTATTTGAAACGCTCCGGCCCGTCGCGCGGGTGTCCTGTCGGGCGGGGGCGCTGTGCGTTCCCTGTTCACCAAGCCGTCGGAATATGGCTTATCGTTTCGCATTTCGGTGAAATGTCCGCCGGGAAAAGATCAGCCGCAGCAGCGCCGGACTTCCCCCGCTTTGCCTTTGGCGGCCGCGCTGGAGAAACTTCGCGCGAATTTTGGCCCCGATTGCCCGGACTGCGTGCGCAATCCCGGCACGGTCTGCTCCACCTAACGCCCGTCCGCCCGGCATCCGGTTGCGATCCCGCGCCAATTCCCAAATACTTCCCTGCACCATGAGCGATTCCGTGGCCAAGAACATGTCCTTCCTCGACCGTTACCTGACGGTCTGGATCTTCGCCGCGATGGCGCTCGGCGTGGCCCTGGCCCATTGGGTCATCACCGATCCGGCGGCATTCTTCGCGCCCATGACCGTCGGCACCACCAACCTGCCCATCGCCATCGGCCTCATTCTCATGATGTATCCGCCGCTCGCGAAGGTGAAGTATGCGCAGCTCCCGAAGGTCTTCGCCGACACGCGCATCCTCGGTCTCTCGCTGGTGCAAAACTGGCTGGTCGGCCCGGTGCTCATGTGGGTTCTCGCGATGGTGTTTTTGCGCGACCACCCCGACTACATGGTGGGCCTCATCCTTGTCGGCATCGCCCGCTGCATCGCGATGGTGATCGTCTGGAACCAGCTCGCCAAAGGCAGCAACGAATACGCCGCCGGGCTCGTCGCGCTCAACAGCATCGCTCAGATCCTGTTCTACAGCGTTTTCGCCTGGGTTTTCATCACCGTGCTTCCGCCGTATTTCGGCATGGAAGGCCGGGTGGTCGAAATCGCGATGAAAGACATTTTTTGGAGCGTGATGACCTACCTCGGCATTCCCTTCGCCGCCGGCGTCTTGAGCCGAGTCATCCTTGTGCCGATGAAGGGCGAGGCGTGGTATGAGCGGAAATTCATTCCCCGCATATCGCCGATCACGCTGAGCGCGCTGCTCTTCACCATCGTCGTGATGTTCACCTATCAGGGGGAATCCATCGTGACCATGCCGCTCGATGTGCTGCGCATCGCGCTGCCGCTTTCGCTCTACTTCGTGGCGATGTTTTTCGTGAGCTTCTTCCTGGCGAAGAAACTCGGCGCGGACTATCCGCGCGCCACAACCGTGGCGTTCACGTCGTCGGGCAACAACTTCGAGTTGGCGATCGCCGTGGCCATCGCGGTTTTCGGCCTCGATTCGCCGGTCGCCTTCGCCACCGTCGTCGGCCCGCTGATCGAGGTGCCGGTCCTGATCGGCCTCGTCCACGTCGCGCTCCGCTTGCAGACGCGGTTTCATCGCGCCGCCCCTCGCTGATCCGAGGAGCCCGCGTCGGCGCGGCGCCTCGGCCGATACGTTGCGGCGGCGGCGAGCGCGGGCTACCGCGCGAGGAGAGGCGGTTTAGACGCAGGCGCAGCCGGCGGGCGCCGTGCGGCGACGGCAATCGATCATCGTGCCGTAGGCGTCGAACTCGACGTGGCAGCATTTCTCCACGCGTTCGCGCACCATCTTTCGCGCCCGTCGCACCCTCGATTTGGCGGCGGACAGCCCAAGCCCGAGATGTCGGGCCAGTTCGACCTGTGTCATGCCTTCGTATTCCGTCAGCAGGATCGCCTCGCGGTAGATCGGCGGCAGGGATGTCACCACGTCGCGCACATAGGCGGCGAGTTCGTCGCGGAGGCGTTCTTCTTCAAACTCGACCACTGCGGACCGGCTCGACTCTTCCGTCAAATCGGCCTCGCGAAGGGCTTCGGTCGGACGAGATTTTCGGTAGTGATCGGCCACCATGTTGCGGGCGATCTGGAAGATCCATCCCGTCACGCGACGATGATCCTTCACCTCCGGCAGACGACGGAGCACCCGGATAAAAATCTCTTGGGTGAGATCGTCGGCCAGCGCATCGTTGCGCACCCGCGAGCCGACGAAACGCCGCACCGGATCGCGGAAGCGAACGACTTGTTCGTTTTCGAGCGGTGGGGCGGATGAAAGCGGCGGCGCGTTCATGACGAGGTGATCTGACGGCTGCTTTCGGTGTTTCATTCCCGGCAAAATCCCCGCCGAATTTCTACAGCTTATGCACAGCAGGAAGGGCCGCAACACGTGGCGGCGTTGCCGCCCGGCTTTAGCGCCGTGACCTCGGCGGCGAACACTTTGGATTCAAAGCCGCGCTTGGATTCCCAACTGGTGATGACCTCGTCGCTGTTGCCCTTGGCGCGGACGGCGATGTCGGTGAATCCGGCCTCTTGCAGGATGCCCAGCAGCTCGTTGCGTAACGTCGCCCCGGCGAGGCAACCGCTGTGCAAGGCCAGATCGCGCTTCACCTCTTCGCTCAACTCTTCCCGCGCCACCACGTCGGAAACCGCGATACGGCCGCCGGGGCGGAGGACACGAAACGCCTCCCGGTAAACAGGCCGCTTGTCCGGGCACAGGTTGATGACGCAGTTGGAAATGATGACATCCACCGTGGCATCGGCCACGGGCAGCGCCTCGATTTCGCCGAGGCGAAACTCGACATTGGTGCGTCCGCTTTTCTTGGCGTTGGCCCGCGCCTTCGCGACCATTTCCGCGGTCATGTCCACCCCGATGACCCGGCCTTCCGGGCCCACGGCGCGCGCGGCGAGGAAGGCGTCGAAGCCGGCGCCGGAACCGAGGTCCAACACGGTTTGCCCCGGCTTGAGCGAGGCGAGCGCCACGGGGTTTCCGCAGCCCAGCCCGAGGTTGGCTCCGTCCGGCACGGCGGCCAGATCTTCGGCGGAATAGCCGAGGGTGCGCGCTTGGGTGGCGGTGCCGCAGCAGCCCCCCGCCTGAGAGGGCGCGGCTCCGGCGGCAGGGGAGGGGGAGCAGCATCCGCCGGTCTTCGGCGCGCTCGCCGAGAGAGCGAGGCCGTCCTTGGCGATGGCGCCGTATCGGCGGCGAACTTCTTCCCGGAGCGTTTCCGGATCGTGCGAGGGGGTGTTCATACACCAAGAAGACGCGGTGGGCGCCAAAAGGACGCAAAGAATCACATCCTTCGGGGGGCGATCATTCGCCGTCGCCGCCTTTGACCGAGGCATGGGCGAGCTTTTCGGCGTGCAGGGCCTCGCGTGGCAGCTTGAGCGCGACCACGGCGGCGGCTGCGGCGAACGCGAACGCGCCCCACAGGCAGCCGGGCAAGCCGGCGACTTGGTAGAGCACGCCGGAGAGCAGGCAGCCGACGAGGCGGCCCCCGGCGTTTGCCATGTAATAAAAACCCACGTTCAGCGCGACCTTGTCTCCATCGGTGTAATCGAGAATCAGATACGAATGGACGGCGGAGTTGAGCGCGAAGACCGCGCCGAAGAGCGCCAGTCCGCCCACGATAACCGAGCCGGCGGGCAGTCCGACCGCCAGCCCGAGCGGAATCGCCGCGGCCACGCCCGCCAGCACGAAGGCGATGGCCGAGGCGGTTCCGCCCGCCGGAGCGCGCCCCCGGAGAATCGCCGGAGCCGCGCCTTGGATGATGCCGTAGCCGATCACCCAAAAGGCCATGAACGCGCCGACCTGCGCGAAGCTCCAGCCGAGCACGCCGCGCAAGAACACCGGCACGCCGACCACGAACCAGATGTCGCGGGCTCCGAAGAGGAAGAAGCGCGCGAGGCAGAGGACGTTGATCTCCCGGCTCTTGGAAAGCAGTTCGCGCCAGCCGGCCTTGGTCTTGGCCTTGCCCATCTCACGCGGGAGAGAAGCCCAGGAGCAGATCCACACGATGGCGAGCGCGCCGGCCATGATCCACAGCGCGCCGGAGAAACCGGCGGTCGCGAGCAGGAAGCCTCCGAGAAAGAAGCCCGCGCCCTTGAGCGCGTTTTTCGAGCCGGTGAGGATCGCGACCCACTTGAAGAGCGTGCCTTTGGCGTCGGGCGGCACGAGCACCTTGATCGCGCTCTTCGAGCTCATCTTGGTGAGATCCTTGGCGATGCCGGAGAGCGCCTGCGATATCATCACCCACGCCACCGAGACGAATTCCGACCATCGCGGATGCAGCAGGGCGAGCATGCCGAGCGCCGCGACTTGCAGCGCGAGGCCGGCGACGAGCGTGACGCGCAATCCCATCCGCGAGGCGATCCAGCCGCCGAGCAGGTTGGTGACGATTCCGAAGAACTCATAGAGCAGGAACAGGAAGGCCAGCGTCACCGGCGAGTAGCCGAGATTGAAGAAGT
>CAMLNJ010000360.1 GCA_946481225.1 uncultured Verrucomicrobiota bacterium
GCCGCCTTCCGCGCCCGCCTCGCCAAAGGCCTCAAGCAGACCGTCTACACGCCCCGCTCCTAGACCGCCCCCAGGAGCGCCGGACGCCAGCCCGGCCTCTCCCCCGCCTCCGCGCTCCTCGCCCGCCGGCCCCGCCGGCGGGCTTTTTTGCACCCATTTTTCGCAACCCCGCCCCGCGTTCCGGGATTGGCGAAATGCATCCAGGCTTCAATAAACGCCACGCGCCTCGTCGCTCCCACCCTCCGGTCTCAGATTTCCGCCCTCCGCCTCCGGCCCTCCGCTCGTATGCCCCCCGTCGCTCCCACTCCGCTCGCCCAGCTCCGCCATGATCTGCGCACGCCGATCAACCAGATCCTCGGCTATGGCGAGCTGCTCATCGAAGAGGTAGGCGACGCCGGCCACGGCGACGCCTACGCCCCCGATCTCCACAAAATCCGCCGCGCGGCGCAGCAACTCCTCTCGCTGATCAACGAAAACCTCACCGACGCCCGCGTCACCCTCGCGCCGCCCTCCATCACACCGGCGCCCGCCGCCGACTCCCTCGCCCACTCCGCCCCGCCGCTCGAAGTCGCCGCCCTCCTCGCCGCCTCCGCCGAAGAGGCCTCCTCCAAAGCGTCTGCCGGAGCTCCCGGTCGCATCCTCGTCGTCGACGACGACCCCGGCAACCGCGACGTCCTCGCCCGCCAGCTCACCCGCCAAGGCCACACCGTCGCCGAGGCCGCGGACGGCGAGGCCGCCATCGCCCGCCTCCGCGCCGAGCCCTTCGACCTCGTCCTCCTCGACATGATGATGCCCGTCCTCGACGGCTTCTCCACCCTCCGAGCACTCAAGGCCGACGCCGCCCTGCGCCACCTCCCCGTCATCATGATCTCCGCCCTCGACGAGCTCGCCGCCGTCGTGAAGTGCATCGAAAACGGCGCCGAAGACTTCCTCCCCAAGCCCTTCAACCCCGTCCTCCTCCGAGCCCGCATCGGCGCCGGTCTCCAAAAGAAACGCTTCAGCGACCAGGAAGCCGCCTACCTCCGCACCATCGAGCAAACGCAAACCCGCCTCCGCGCCGAGCTCACCGAAGCGGAAAACTACATCCGCTCTCTGCTCCCCGCCCCCGGCCTGTGCCGCACGATCCCCGTCGATTGGCGTCTCATCCCCTCGACCGAGCTCGGCGGCGACTCCTTCGGCTACCACTGGATCGACGACGACCACTTCGCCCTCTACCTCCTCGACGTCTGCGGCCACGGCGTCGGAGCCGCCTTGCTCTCCGCCGCCGCCATCAACGTCCTCCGCGGCTCCAGCCTCCCCGGCGTCGACTTCCGCGACCCCGGCCTCGTCCTCGCCGCGCTCAACAACGCCTTCCTCATGGAGCGCCAGAACGAGATGTATTTCACCCTCTGGTATGGCGTCTGGCAGCCCTCCACCCGCACGCTCCAGTTCGCCGCCGGCGGGCATCCCCCCGCCCTCCTGGTCCCCGGTGGCACGGGCGTCCCGCCCGTGAGCGGCGAGGCGGGACGCCTCGCCGCCTCCGCCTCCGAATCCACCCCCGCCGAACCCCTCGCCGGCGCCGGCATGGTCATCGGTGGCCTCGAAGGCATGTTCTACAAAACCTTCACCCGCCACATCCCCGGCCCCGCCCGCCTCTACCTCCTCAGCGACGGCGTCTACGAGATCAGCCGCGCCGACACCGGCGGCATGTGGAGCCTCGAGGAACTCCGCGATTTCCTCGGCCACCCCCGCGTCGCCGATACGAGCGACCTCGACGCCCTCCACGCCCAGGTCCGCGCCCTCCACGGCCCCGGCCCCCTCGACGACGACTTCACCATCGTCCGCTTCGACCTCTGATCCGGAAAATCTTTCTCTAAAATTCCTGATCTTTCGCTTCCGCCCTGATGGCCTCCGGCGCCTCTTCCCGAGGCAGAGAAAGAGTAAGAGAAAGAATCTAGAAGAAAGACAGAGACTCCATTTTCCATCATCCTCTTCCGTTCCGCCCGCATTCCTCCCTTCGTGCATCGCTCCCTCCAACTCCGCCTCCTCGGCTGGTTCCTCCTCGTCGCCGCCCTTGTCGCCCTCGCCCTCTTCGGCGGCTATCGCAACCTCCGCAACGCCGTCGAGGCCGACCTCGCCGACGACATCGACACCCGCATCACCCAGGTCGGCCGCGAACTCGTCTCCACCCACGGCACCTACCTCGAGCGCGTGCGCACCGCCATGCGCGTCCTCCGCGACGCCACCGACTCGCTCGGCTCCGCCAACCTCTCCCCGACCGCCACCGAGCGCGTCGGCGACCACGAGGTCCCCGTCCTCCGCTTCGGCCTCACGCCCGTCGCCCACGACTTCACCGTCGTCGACCACGTCACCAACCTCATGGGCGGCACCGCCACCCTCTTCGTCCGCTCCGGGGAAAACTTTGTCCGCGTATCCACCAACGTCCTACGGCGTGACGGCGCCCGCGCCGTCGGCACCGTCCTCGACCCCTCCGGCCCCGCCATCGCCTCCATCCGCCAAGGCAAGCCCTTCTACGGCGTCGTCGACATCCTCGGCCGCCCCTACCTCACCGGCTACGAGCCCATTTTCGACTCCGCCGGCTCCATCGTAGGCGTCCACTACGTCGGCTACCTCGTCGAAAATCTCGACCGCATCGGCCAGCAGCTCTCCGACGCCCGGCTCCTCGACCGCGGTTTCTTCGCCTTCGTCGACCGCGACGGCCGCCCGCTCTTCCACACCCAAAACGCCGATCCCGCCCTCATCCAGGCCGCCGCCGGCGCCCACGCCACCGACCGCGAATGGACCGACGAAGCCGGCTGGACCTGGCGCGCCGAGCCCTTCGCCCTCTGGAAATTCACCCTCCTCGCCGCCTACCGCCCCGAGGACATCCACCGCGAGACCTGGTCGCGCGTCCTCCCCGTCTTCGGCTTCATGGTGCCGCTCATCGTCGCCGCCCTCGCCCTCGGTTACGTCCTCGCCCGCCGCCTTTCCTCCGCCCTCTCCGAAGCCGAGCGCCTCCAGGCCGAGGCCCGCCGCCTCGCCCTCGTCGCCGCCCGCACCTACAACGGCGTCATCCTCACCGACACCCAAGGCAAGATCACCTGGGTCAACGAATCCTTCACCCGCCTCACCGGCTACTCCGCCGCCGAGGTGATCGGCCGCCACCCCGACGACTTCCTCCTCGGCCCCGACACCGACCCCGTCGCCCTCGCCGGAAAGAAAAAAGCCCGCGCCGAAAAACGCCCCTTCCAACTCGAGCTCCTCAACTACCGCAAGGACGGCTCCCCCCTCTGGCTCCTCATCGACGGCCAGCCCATCCACAACGCCGCCGGCGACGTCGAAAGCTACGTCGTCGTCCAGGTCGACATCACCAAGCGCAAGCAGGACGAGGCCGCCCTCCTCCAGGCCCGCGAGGCCGCGGAGGAGGCCAACCGCACCAAGTCCGCCTTCCTCGCCAACATGTCCCACGAGCTCCGCACCCCGATGAACGCCATCATCGGCTACTCCGAGATGCTCATCGAGGACGCCGAGGACACCGGCGACGAAGACGCCATCCCCGACCTCAAAAAGATCCACGCCGCGGGCAAACACCTCCTCGGCCTCATCAACGACGTCCTCGACATCTCCAAGATCGAGGCCGGCAAGATGACCCTCTACCTCGAGGACGCCCCCCTCCCCGCCCTCCTCGACGAGGTCGCCGCCACCATCCGCCCCCTCGTCGCCAAGAACAACAACACCCTCGTCCTCGACCCCGCCCCCGACCTCGGCGTCCTCCACGCCGACGTCACGAAAGTCCGCCAGACCCTCTTCAACCTCCTCAGCAACGCCGCCAAGTTCACCCACGACGGCCGCATCACGCTCTCGGTCACGATCACCCCCTTCGACGGCCGCCCCTTCGTCCATTTCCGCGTCGCCGACACCGGCATCGGCATGACGAAGGAACAGCTCGGCAAGCTCTTCCAGGCCTTCGTCCAGGCCGACGCCTCCACGACCCGCAAATACGGCGGCACCGGCCTCGGCCTCGCGATCTCCAAGAAATTCTGCCAGCTCATGGGCGGCGACATCCTCGTCGAAAGCGAGCCCGGCAAAGGCACCGTATTCACCGCCTCGATACCCCGCCACGTCGAGGACCCCTCCAAGTCCCGCCCGCCGTTTCCGCAAAGTGGCGGGAGCATCCTGCTCCCGAACGACGAGGCGTCCCGCCTCGCCTCCCCCGCGGCCTCCGGCGCCGCCGGCCCCCTCATCCTCGCCGTCGACGACGACCCCGCCGTCCTCGACCTCCTCTCGCGCAACCTCAACCGCGAGGGCT
>CAMLNJ010000361.1 GCA_946481225.1 uncultured Verrucomicrobiota bacterium
AAGGACTCCGCCACCCACGCCGGCGCCCGCGACGTCATCACCATCCCCGAGCCCATGGCGGCCGCCATAGGCGTGGGCCTGCCGATCGACGAGCCCGCGGCCAACATGATCGTCGACATCGGCGGCGGCACCACCGAGATCGCGATCATCTCCCTCTCCGGAATTGTATTTAGCAAATCGATACGCGTGGCCGGCGACGAGCTCGACAGCTCGATCGTCAACTACATGAAACGCGCCTACAACCTCCTCATCGGCGAACGCACCGCCGAGGAGATCAAGCTGCGCGTCGGCTCCGCCTATCCTCTCGACGAGGAGCTCACGATGGAGGTCAAGGGCCGCGATTCCGTGGCGGGCCTGCCCAAGACCATCCACATCACCTCCCAGGAGATCCGGGAGGCGCTCAGCGACCCGATCTCCTCCATCGTCGACGCCGTCCGTTCCACCCTCGAGCGCTGCCCGCCCGAGCTCTCCGCCGACCTCGTCGACCGCGGTTTCGTGATGGCCGGCGGCGGCGCCCTCATCCGCGGCATCGACCGCCTCCTTTCCGAGAAAACCGGCCTCCCCGTCACCGTCGCCGACGACCCCCTTTCCGCCGTCGCCAACGGCACCGGCGCCGTCCTCGACGATCTCAACTGGGTGCTGCAGAACGTCTGACGATTTATGATTTAACATTTATGATGGATGATTGAGCCGCGCGGTGGCGCCCCCGCCCGCACCGACGGTTTCCATCATAGATCATCGATCATAGATCATAAATCCCGTGCGTCGCTTCGACCAGGCCCGACCTTTTCTCACGCTGGGCGTCGTGTTGCTCGCGTGGTTGATCCTGCCCACCGTTTTCAAGCGTTTCGCGCGCCTCTCCTTCTACGAGTTCCAGGCGCCTGTCGATGTCGCCGCCTCCTACGCCCGCGACCTTCAGGATTTTTGGTCCCAACGCACGCGCTCGAACGCGGACCTCGTCGCGGCGGCCCGCGATCTGCAGCGCCTCAACGCCTCCTACGAGCTGCGCCTCCAGGAAGACGCCCGGCTCCGTGCCGAGGTCGCCCGCCTCGAATCGCTGCTGCGGCTCCCGTCCTACGCCGAGTTTCGCGCCGAGCCCGCCCGCGTCGTCCGGCGCGATTTCACCGCCTGGTGGCAGCGCCTCGTCATCCGCAAAGGAAAGAACCACGGTCTGCTCGTCGGTTCGCCCGTGATCTACGTCGGCGGCCTCGCCGGGCGGATCACGGAGGTCCAGGCCACCACCGCCGTCGTCGAGCTGATCGCCAGCCCCGGGGTGCGGCTCGCCGCCGTCTTCGAAGGCGACGAGCGGCCCGTCAGCTTCCAAGGCGGCATCAATCCGCCCATGCAGCCCGCCGAGGCCGCGATCGAATTTGTCCCCCTCGATGTTTTCGCGACCCCGGCCGCGCCGCGCCGGCTGGTCACCTCCGGCATCGGCGGCGTTTATCCTCCCGGCCTGCCCGTGGGGGAGGTCTACCAGTTGGAACCCAGCACGGACGGCCTCTTCAAAAGCGGGCGCGCGCGGATCGATCCCCGCCTCGGGCGTCTGACCGAAGTCACGGTGCTCGTGCCGCTGGACCCTTCCTTTATCGTGCCCGAGATCGCCCCCGCCGGCCCTTGAGCCGCATCCTCGCGTTCCGCCGCCCGCCATGCTTCACGCGCTTCGCCAGGTCCTCTGCCAGCTCGCCGGCGCGGCCATCCTGTGCGCGATCGTGGCGCAGGTGAACCACCTCGCCGCCGCCTACGCGATCACCTTCGCCCTGCCCGGCCTGCTCGTCGCCTACGCCGGCCTGCGGCTGCCCCTCGGCGCCGGTCTTGCCTCCGCCTTCGTGACGGGCCTGTGGCTCGACGCCGCCACGCCGATCCCCTTCGGGCGGCAGGGCTTCCTCCTCGCGCTGCTCTTCTGCCTGGTGTATCGCCTCCGAGACCGCCTCCCCCGCCAGGAGACGCTCGTCGCGGTCGTCGTCGCGCTCTTCGCCAATCTCGCCCTCTTCGTCGCCCTCGCGTTCTTCTCACTCGGCGCCCTCCCCGATCCCGCCGCCGGCGGTTTGCGCCTCCTCGCCGATTTGCTCGTCTCCCAGTTGCTCACCGCCTTGCTCGGGCCTTGGTTCCTGTCCTTGCAACACGCCATCCTGCGCCTCGCCGGCGCCGCCTCGAGCCAAACCGTCAATCGTTTCGCCTGAGCCATGGACTTCGCCTCTTCGTCCTCGGACCGCCCGGGCGGACTCGTCGAATCGCACCGCGGCTACGATCCGCGCCTCTGGCTCTACCAAGGTCTGCTGCTGCTCATGCTCCTCATCCTGGCCGTCGGCCTGGGCTACCAGCAGCTCGGTCGCGCCGACCTCCACCGCGAACGCGAGACCGTGCAAAGCCAACGCCGGGTCGTCGTGCCCGGGCCGCGTGGCAACATCTACGACCGCGACGGACGTCTTCTCGTGGGCAATCGCCCGCGTTTCGCCGTGACGCTCAACCTCGACGAGCTGCACAACGATTTCTACCGGGAGTTCCTCCGCATCCGGCGCAACTATCGCGACACCGGCGACAAGGACATCCCCTCCGGCGAACAACTCAAGCACATCGCCCGGGTGGCCGTCGTGCAGCGCCACCTCAACCAGGTCAACCGCATCCTGCACACTCGCCACCGCGTGAACAGCGCGGCGCTCGACCGACACTACCGGCAAAACCGAATCCTGCCCTACCTCCTGCTCGAGGACGTCTCCCCCGCGGACTACGCCCGCCTGCTCGAGCAGCTGCCCGTGCGCTCGCCGCTTCAGGTCTATACCTCGAGCACGCGCTTTTACCCGCATGGCGCCCTGGCCGCTCACGTCTTGGGTTACACCGGCATCGATGACGACATCGAAGTCGACGAGGCGCTGCCCGGCTCGGAGCTCACGACGTTCAAGATGCGCGGGGCGCGCGGGAAAAACGGCCTGGAGCTGCAACTGGACTCCCGCCTCCAAGGCCAGGCCGGCGGCGCGATCTATCGCGTCAGCCCCGCCGGCTACCGCATTTTGCCCCCGCTGGAAAAACGCCGCCCGGTGCAAGGCGAGGACGTCGTCGTCAGCCTCGATCTGGACCTCCAGCGCGCCGCCGACGAACAGATGGTCAGAAACGTCGAGAACAGCGGCAGAGGCAGCGCCGGCGCCGCGGTCGCGATCGACGTGGCCACCGGCGAAATCCTGGCCCTGGTAAGCAAGCCGGACTACGACCTCTCGGCCCTGACCCCACGCATCCCTCCCGACGTCTTCGCCGACATCAACGCCCGCGGCGCATGGGAAAATCGCGCCACGCGCGGGGCCTACGCCCCGGGGTCCACGTTCAAGCTTGTCACCGCGATCGCCGGCTTGCGCAGCCAGACCATCACCCCGAACTCCACGGTCGAATGCACCGGGACTTACCGCGTCGGCGCCCGCACCTTCGTCTGCAACAATCATCAGGACCGGGGCACGATCACCCTCTCGCAGGCCCTTGAGAAAAGCTGCAACACCTTCTTCTACGAATACGGCCTTAAGATGGGCATCGACGCCATCGCGGAGGAAGCACGCCGGCATGGCTTGGCGGGGCCGACAGGCATCGAGCTACCCTACGAAACCCGTCGGATGAACGTGCCTGACCCGGCATGGAAACAGGAAACTCACGGACAACGTTGGTTCCCCGGAGACACCGCAAATGTTTCCATCGGGCAAGGCGCCCTTGATCTCACCCCGCTCCAGATGGCTTGTTTCGCCGCGTCTCTGGCCCGAGGCGAGACAACCACGCGCCCCACCCTGCTGCACCACGCCGACGCTCCGCGCCAGCATAGCGAGCCCGATGGCCTGACACCCGTCCAACGCGCCGCGATTCTCGCCGGCATGGAAGCCGTGACCAACACAGGCACCGGACGCATCTTGCAGACCCCGCGTTTTCGCGTGCCCGGATTGCGCATCGCGGGCAAGACCGGCACCGCGCAAAAACGCAGCGCCGAAGGCACCATCAATCTTGCATGGTTCGTGGGCTACGTTCCCGCCGAGGATCCGCAAGTCGCGGTGGCGGTGATGATCGAAGGCGACCCGGGCGAAGAGCTCGGAGGCGGCAAATACGCCGCGCCCGTGGCCGGAGCCGTCTTCAAGGCCTGGGCGGAGAAAACCGGCCGCTATGGCCTTTCCCCCAATCCATCAAGCGCCCCCTGAGCCATCTCCATGCAGTGATGGGGGGCCGCCCTAAGCTCTCGCAACCGCGGCTCACACCCGCCACGGATTTCCACAGATTGGCACGAATCCAGACAGATGCGGAATAGACGAGA
>CAMLNJ010000362.1 GCA_946481225.1 uncultured Verrucomicrobiota bacterium
CGAGCGGAGGTCGGCGTTGTAGGTGTTGGCGAAGCGGTGGGCCTCGTCGCGCAGGCGCTGCAGCAGGTTGAGGCCGGGGTGGGAGAGCGGCAGGTTCAGCGGGGCGCGGGCGTCGGGGAAGATGATCGTCTCGTGCTTCTTCGCGAGGCCGATGATGGCGGGCGGCGGGCAGTCGAGCGCGACGAAGGCCTTGAGCGCGGCGGCGATCTGGCCGCGGCCGCCGTCGATGACGACGAGGTCTGGAAAGGGTTTTCCCTCCTCGGCGAGGCGGCGATAGCGGCGGCCGACGACCACCTCCATGGCGCGGAAGTCGTCGTTGCCGATGAAGCTCTTTATCTGAAAGCGCCGGTAGTTGTTTTTGTCGGGCCGGCCCTCGGCGAAGTGGACCATCGAGGCGACGCAGTAGGTGCCGCTGATGTGGGAGATGTCGAAGCACTCCATGGTGCGCGGCGCGGGGTCGAGGCCGAGGGCGAGTCCGAGTTCGGCGATGGCGGTCTCGTCGGCGTCCACGAGCGGGTGGTCGCGTTCGAACTTGCGGGTCTTGGCGAGGGTTTTCTCGAGGGCGAAAACGACGTCGCGCAGCTCGGCGGCGTGCTCGAAGTTTTGCTTCGCGGCGGCCTCGGCCATCTCGGCGCGGAGGGTTTCCAGCCACTCGCGCGACTTGCCCTCGAGGAAGGCGCAGGCGTCGTCGACGCGAGCGCGGTATTGCCCGGCGGTGAGAATGTTTTGGAAGCCGTAGAGCTCCTCGCGCACGTCGTCGTAGAGTTGCCAGCGGCCGTCGGGCAGTTTTTGCGGGGTGGCGTCGCCGAGGAGGATGCCGAACTGGCGGCGCATTTGCCCGAGTGTCTTGCGGAGTAGGCCTGAATGGGCGAAGGGGCCGAAGTAGCGGGCGCGGTCCTCCTTCCGGAAGCGGGTGAGGCGGAAACGAGGGAGCGGCTCGGCGAGGTCGACGCGCACCTGGAGGAAGCGCTTGTCGTCGATGAAGTCGGTGTTGTAGCGCGGTTTCCACTGCTTGATGAGCTTGCCCTCGAGGAGCAGGGCCTCGGGCTCGGACTTTACCTCGATGGTGTCGAAATCATGGATGAGCCCGATGAGCGCGCGGATCTTCGGATGCACGGTCATGGACCGCGAGGGCGTGAAGTAGGAGGAGACGCGCTTCTTCAGCGCCTTGGCCTTGCCCACATACAAAATACGCCCGAGACGGTCCTTCATGAGGTAGACGCCGGGCTTGTCGGGCAGTCGACGCACCTTCTCTTTCAGGTTTACGGGATCGGTCGCTGGCATTTTGTGGAAGCGTAGCCAGAGTGTCGCAGAAGCAAGGTATGGTTTCCAGCTCCTCCCAGTCGTCTCCCTTCGCCGCCGGTCGCCCGGTGGCGTCGGTGCGCTACGAGCTCATCACGCTTGGCGACGAGCTGTTGCTCGGGCTGACGGCCAACAGCCACCTGACCTTCGTCGGCGGCGCGCTCGGGCGGCTCGGCGCGCGGTTGGCGCGCAACGTCACGATCACCGACGACGCCGACGACATCGCGGCGCAGTTCACGGAGAGCTGGGCGCGCGCGGACGTGGTGATCACGACCGGCGGCCTCGGGCCGACCTGCGACGACCGGACGCGGGAGGTGGTGGCTCGGGCGCTGGGGCAGGACCTTGTATTTGACGAGGCGATACGGGCGGCGATCGAGGCCCGTTTCGCGAAGCTCGGCCGGAGGATGACCGACAACAATCTCAAGCAGGCCTACCGTTTCTCGCGGAGCGAGGTGCTGCCCAACGCCAACGGCACCGCGCCCGGGCTCTGGTCGGAGCAGGACGGCAAGGTGTTGGTGATGCTGCCGGGGCCGCCGAACGAGATGAACCCGATCTTCACCGAGCAGGTCATCCCCCGGCTGGCGAAGCTCGGGCTGCTCGCCGAGCGAGAGGCGTATGTGCAGGTGCGCACCGCCGGTATCGGCGAGAGCGCGCTGGAGGTGAAATTGCAGCCCGTGCTGGCGCCGCATGGCGACGTGTTGTCCGTCGCGTTTTGCGCGCATCAGGGGCAGGTAGACCTGCGGCTGGGCTCGCCCTCGGGCGCGCTGCCGATGGAGCGTCTGCAGGAGCTGGCGCGCGAGTGCGCGGCGGTGCTCGGCGAGGATTTTTTATGCATCGGCCATGATCCGCTCGCGAAGGTGTGCGCGGATCTGCTGCGCGCGGGCGAGCACACGCTGGCGGTGGCGGAGACGGCGACGGGCGGGCTGCTGGCCAACTGCTTCACGGACGTGGCGGGCGCCTCGAAGTTTTTCGCGGGCGGCTGCGTGTGCTATTCGAACGAATCGAAGATGCAGCTCCTCGACGTGCCGGAGGACATCCTGCTGCAGCATGGCGCGGTGTCGTCGGAAAACGCGGTGGCGATGGCCGCCGGCGTCGCGGAACGGCTGGGCGCGGATTTCGGCCTGGCGATCACCGGCTTCGCGGGGCCCTGCGGCGGCACGAAGGAGAACCCGGTGGGGACGATCTTCATCGCGCTCTATACGCCGGGCGGCGTGTGGTCGCGGCGGCTGGCGCAGTCGGGGCCGCGGGCGGCGGTGAAGCAGCGCGCGGTGACCGGCGCGCTCGACTGGCTGCGGCGGGAGCTGGTGCGGGCCAAGCGCGGCTGCTGCGGGCAGGCGTCGAGGCCGGAGCGCGCGGGCGGGGCGATGCAGTAGGCGCGCGCCGAGGGGCGCGGCGGCGCCGGGAACGGCCGGTGCGGGCTCGGCTCTACGCGAGCGCCGCCTTCCACGCGACGTCGTTGAAGCCGACGAGTCCGAGCGGCGGGGCGGCGCGCAGCAGGAAGGGGCGCTTGATCAGGTTGCCGTTCGCGGCGAGGCGGGCGAGGAAGTCCGTCTCGGAAAGCGTGTCGAGGATGTCGCCGAGTTTTTCCGAGCGGTAGTCGCCGCCGGAGGTGTTGCAAAGGCGACGGCGTTCGCCGCCGAGGTGGCCGAGCATGGCGCGCAGCTCGGCGGTGGAGGGCGGGGTGTCGCGGATGGGCCGCTCCTCGAACGCGAGGCCCTGCGCCGCGAGCCACTTGATCGCTTTGCGGCAGGTGTCGCAGTTCTTGTAGGTGTAGACGGTGATGGCGGCGGCGGGCATGGGGATGCGACGGGCGCTTGTTTTGCTTACCCGAGCAGATTGCGCAGGGCCTGGAGGTATTTGTCGCGCGTGCGGCCGATGACATCGGCGGGCAAGGCGGGCGCGGGCGGTTGCTGGTTCCACTTCAGTGCGAGCAGGTGGTCGCGGACGAATTGCTTGTCGTAGCTTGGTGGCGAGCAATCCACGCGATAATCGGCCGCGGGCCAATAGCGGGACGAGTCGGGCGTGAGAACCTCGTCGATCAGGACGAGTTTACCGGAAGCGTCGGTGCCGAACTCGAACTTGGTGTCGGCGAGGATCATGCCCGCCTTGGCCGCGGTGTCGTGACCGAGAGAATACAGGGCGAGGCTGGTGGCCTTCACTTGCTCGTAAAGCGCCGCTCCGACGATGGCCGCGCCCTGGGCGTCGTCGATGGGGGCGTCGTGCTCGCCCTTGGGCGCCTTGGTCGTCGGAGTGAAAAGCGGGGAGGGGAGACGATCCGCCTGCCGGAGGCCGACGGGAAGGCGGTGGCCGCAGACGACGCCGGTCTTTTGGTAGGACGACCAGCCGCTGCCGACGAGGTAACCGCGCACCACGCACTCAATGGCGAGGGGCTTCAGCTTGCGCACGATCATGCTGCGGAGTTGCAGGTCGCGGTCGGTGATGCCGCGACGGGCGAATTCGCCCTCTTGGTCGGGGAGGAGGTGGTTTTCGATGATGCCGGCGGTGCGGGCGAACCACCAGTGGCTTATCTGCGTGAGCAGGATGCCCTTGCCGGGGATGCCGTCGGGCAGGATGACGTCGAAGGCGGAGAGGCGGTCGGTGGCGACGAGGAGCAGGGCGTCGCCGAGGTCGAAGATTTCGCGGACCTTGCCCGAGGCGATTTTAGGGAAAGGCAGGCCGTCGATGGACGTGCGGGCTTGGGCGGGCAGGGCGGCGGCGATCTGGGCGGAGGACAACATGGAGCGGGCAGTCGGGCGAAAAATCGGGCTGCGCGCACCTCGAAAAATACGCCGCGCCCGCTCCGCGCCACCCCGCATGTGCCGTTCCGAGGGGGTGCCAAGGGCCGCCAGGGGCGTGTTTTTTGCTTATCGCCGGGAAATTTCCTTTCGTGCGCCTATCCGACTTCCCTACCTTGCGGGCTCTCTCGTCCTGCTTTTGCTGCCTGTCATGAAAATCAAAGCCTATCTCAAACCCTCC
>CAMLNJ010000363.1 GCA_946481225.1 uncultured Verrucomicrobiota bacterium
CGACGACCTTTTCGAGGAGGGCGATGTTGGCGGGCATGTCGTCGCCGGCCATGGGTTCGTCGCCGTCGCCGCGCATGCCGATGGTGACGAGGTTTTCGTAGTTCCTGGTGCGCTCGACGCCCTCGCGGAAGAACTCCTTCAGGCCGTCGGCGTTGGTGGCGTAGTTCCACTGGCCGTTGCCGATTTCCTTGCGGCGGCGGGTCCAGTCTTTGTGGGCGCGCATCATCGGCTCGTGGTGGGAGGTGCCCATGACGATGCCGTATTCGTCGGCGAGGCGGGCGCTTTCGGGGTCGTCCTCGTAGATGGATTTGCCCCACATGGCGGGCCAGAGGTAGTTGCCGCGGAGGCGGAGGAGGAGCTCGAACATGTGGGCATACATCTTGGAGTTCACGCCGCCGAACTTCTCGCGCGACCAGCCGCCGAGGGCGGGGTCCTCGTCGTTGATGAAGATGCCGCGATATTTCACCACGGGCGGGCCTTGCACGTGCGCGCCGGGGCGGATGAAGAGCTCGGCGTGGTGCTCGGGGGGGACGTCGGCCCACCAATGCCAGGGGGAGACGCCGATCTGCTCGGAGAGCTCGTAGAGGCCGTAGATGGTGCCGCGCTTGTCGGAGCCGGCGACGACGAGGGCGCTTTTGAGGCCGGGGAGGGGCTTGTCGACGGTGGCGATGACGAAGGACTCCCAGCGGCCCGAGATGGCGGAGACGTCGATTTTGCCTTCGCGGGCGAGGCGGTCGATCAAGGCGCTGCGGCCGAGGGTGCCGACGAGGACGGCGGCGGGGCCGGCGGGGGTTTGGGCGATGTGGACGGTCGGCGCGCGGCCGGTGACGCGCCCGATGTCGGCGCCGAGATCGCGAGCGGCGCGGTGGACTCCGGCGTGGTCGGCCTCGTCGAGGTGGATGGGCGCGGCGGTTTCGCGACGGACGAGGGGGAAGGCGTCGGCTTCGGCATGGTCGACCGCGAGTTCGACGGGGAGCCCGAGGCTTGGCCGGGCGGAGGCGGGGGTGAAAGTGGCGAGCGCGGCGAGACCGAGGAGGGCGAGGGAGCGGAGCGGGGGCATGGGAAAGTGGATAAAAGTTGCGGAGACGAGGGCGGAGATCGCCCGGGGGTCAGGGCGAGGACAGGCGAACGCGGGTCGAGGCGGGGGCGAGGCCGGGGGAGGTGGCGGTGATGATGAGCTCGCCGCGGGCGCCGGGTCGGGCGCGGACGATGGCGAGGGCGAGGCCGTTGAAGGCTCGGCGTTCGAGGGACGGGAAAGCGGTCATGTCGGTGGCGTCGCCGTTGTCGGTGGCGACGATCTCGCCGGGACCTTGGACCGAGAAGGCGATCGGCGTGTCGGAGCGCGGGGCGAGCGTGCCTTCGGCGTCGGTGACGCGCAGGGTAAGGAAGCAGAGGTCGCGGCCGTCGGCGGCGATGGCCCGGCGGTCGGGCGCGAATTGCAAGGCGGCGGGGGCGTCGGCGGTGAGGGTGCGGTCGCGGGCCCACTCGCGGCCGTTTTTGTAAGCGATAACTTCGAGGCGGCCGGGCTCGTAGACGGTGTCGTCCCAGCGCAGACGGTATTGGCCGGGAGTTTTCTTTTTTCGGCCGAGCGAGCGGCCGTTGAGGAGGAGTTCGGCCTCGTCGCCGGAGGTGAAGACGTGGACGGGCGTGATTTGCCCGACGCGCTCGGGCCAGGTCCAATGCGGGAGAATGTGCGCCATGGGGTGCTCGGGGCGCCACTGCGATTGGTAGAGGTAGAAGCGGTCCTTGGGGAAACCGGCGAGGTCGATGACGCCGAAGTAGGAGCTGCGGGAGGAGTAGTAGGGCAGGGGCTCGCCGAGGTAATCCCAGCCGCTCCAGACGAAGGAGCCGGCGACGAAGGGTTTCGCGTCGAGCGTGGCGAAGACGCGGTCGGCGGAGGAGCCGAAGGCGGCGGTATAGAGTTCGTAGGCGCTGACCTGGCGGGTGGCGGGGTCGGCGCCCTGGCCGTCCTTGACGGGAGCGCTTTCGTCGGGGTGAACGGGGAAGAGGTAGGCGCCGCGGCTGCTGACGGCGGCGGCGGTTTCGCTGCCGAGGAGCATCTTGTCGGGGAAGCGGCGGTGGAACTCGTCGTAGAGGGGCGGTGTGGAGATGCCGGGGAGGCCGGCGTAGGCGGGGCCGGTGCGGATGCCTTCGCCCTGGTAGTTGAGGCTGATGACGTCGAGCACGGCGGGGAGGGGCATGTCGGGCTTGGCGTAGTTCATCGAGGCGGTGACGGGACGGGTGGCGTCCTCGGAGCGGGTGATGTCGCGCAGGCGACGGGCGACGGCGGCGCCTTCCTCGCCGGTGTATTGCTCGCCGACCTCGTTGCCGACGCTCCAGAGGATGACGGAGGGATGATTGCGGTCGCGGCGGATCATCGCGCGGAGGTCGGCCTCGTGCCAGTCGGGGAAGATCAGATGGGAGTCGTGCGGCGTTTTTTTGCGTTCCCAGATGTCGAAGATCTCGTCGATGACGAGGAAGCCGAGGCGGTCGCAGAGATCGAGGAGCTCGGGGGCGGGCGGGTTGTGGGCCATGCGGATGGCGTTGCAGCCCATGTCGCGGAGGAGTTCGAGTTGACGCTCGGCGGCGCGGAGGTTGAAGGCCGCGCCGAGGGCGCCGAGATCGTGGTGCTGGTTGGCGCCGCGGATCGGGATGCGCTCGCCGTTTACGAGGAGGCCGCGCTCGGCGTCGAATATGAGCGAGCGGATGCCGAAGCGCGTCTCGTGGCGGTCGATGACGCGGCCGTCGCGGCGCAGGGTGGTGCGAGCGAGGTGGAGCGCGGGCGTCTGCGTGGGCGGCGGGCCCCAGAGGCGCGGGCGCAGGAGCGTAACGGAGCCGCGGACGGGACTTTTTTGGCCGGGGGCCAGTTTGATGGTCTGCGGGTGGAAACGGGCGAACGGGCGCTCGGCGGCGCGGCCGTGGGCGTCGACAGCGAAGATTTCGGATTCAATCTCGACGGTGGCCGGGGCCGCGGAGGTGTTGGCGATATCGAGTTCGAGATCGACGATGGCGGCGGCGGTGGCGACCTCGCGAGTGGTGACGCGGGCGCCCCATTGGCCGACATGGACAGGGTCGGTCTTGGCGAGCCAGACGTCGCGGTAGAGACCGGAGCCGGGATACCAGCGGGAGGAGTGGGCGGGGTTGTCGAGGCGGATGGCGAGCTGGTTGACCTCGCCGGGGCGGGCGTAGGGCGTGAGGTCGAGGCGCCAGGAGGTGTAGCCGTAGGGCCAGCCGCCGACGAGGTGGCCGTTGAGCCAGACGATGGCGTGCGACATGGCGCCATCGACCTCGAGGAAGAGGCGGCGGCCGGCGTCGGAGGCGGGGATGTCGAGCTTGCGGCGATACCAGGCGACGCCGTGGACGGGGAGGCGGCCCATGGATCCGCCGATGAGGGCGTCGGGGCGCGGGTCGAAGGGGCCGCGCGCCGCCCAGTCGTGCGGGAGCGTGACGGTTTCCCAGGCGCGGTCGTCGAAGTCCGCGCGGACAAAGGGGAAGTCGGCGCCGGGGTGGCCGGACGGGCGGACGTGGCGGCGGGCGGGATCGGCGATGAAATCGTTGGCGCTCGGAAGTATCCAAGGTTTCAGCACATCGCGCGCGGCGGCGGCCTTCGCGGCGGCGGTGGGCATGGCGTCGGGCGCGCGGTCGTCGCGGGCGTCGGTGACGGGCGGGCGAATGTCGTAGATCAGTCTATCGGCTGTCTCGCTTTCCGCGTGGCGGTGGAAGCGCCAGTCGTGGTCGAGCCGGAGGCGTTCGCGCGGGGAAGCGGCCGGGGCGGGGCGGGAGGCGGTGTCCGCGCGGCCTCGCTCCGAGACGCAGGCGCAGGGCAGAAACAGGAGCGGAACCAGGAGCGAGAGGAGCAGGCGGCGCATGGCGCGAGGGGCCTCGGACTACGGACGGGAGGAGCGCGGGCCCGGAGCGCGAAGCCGGGGCGGGGTTTCCGGCTCGTGCGAGGAGGTGTCGGCGGCGGGGGAGTGCGGGGTGGCCGGGGGGGCGAAAATCTGGAAGCGACCGGAGGCCTGGAGCAGGCCGAGGACGGTGAGGAGTCCGTCGTAGTATCGCCATTTACCGGTGGGGAGAGGCCGGTCCCAGAGGAGCTGGAGGAAATGGCGGGATGCCTCGTGATCGCTCGCGGCGACGCCGGCGGCTGCGGCCATGGCGATGAGGCCGGGGGAGGAGTGGTTTCCGAGCGGGGTGCCGTCGAGTTTGTAGCGGTTGGTCAGGGCGTCGCCTTGGGAGTGGAGGAA
>CAMLNJ010000364.1 GCA_946481225.1 uncultured Verrucomicrobiota bacterium
AGCAGAGGCGAGGCGACGGCCGCGGTGATCGCCGCGGTCGCGGGCGCCCTCGGCGGACGCGGCAGCGTCGCGCAAAGCACCACCCCGCGCGGCAGCTCGGCAAGAATCAGTCCGCCATCCTCGGCTTCTAGAATCCGGTAAACCGGTCCGTTTCCTCCCGGCAAAATCAACCCTTCGCGCAAGCCTCGCGAATCGACCGCGAAAGCGAACGTGCCGCCCGATGCGAGCCGGCCCGAGATCCTTTCCAAAGTCGCGCCATCCTCGCGTTGCCACACTCGCTCGACCACGCCGTTCTCCACCGCGCCGTCGAACAGCGCGAAGGTCAGCCCCTGGCCTTCACGCCAAGACGCGCCATCGGCCCTCGTGAGCGGCGCGATCGGTTTGACCCGCAGCGCGCCTTCCAACAGCCGTTCCCGCCGCGCGCCCGCCTGGGGCGCTTCGTTTGCCGCGAACACCACACCCGGAGCAACATCCCGCCATGCATGCCCCGACGAACCGGCGATCGGGCCGGGCGCCGCACCGCCGGCCAAGCGCAGGGACTCACGGTCGTTATCCGTTTTCGCGAGCCCGACACCGAACAGCCACAACATCGCCGCCAGCACCCCGATCGATGCACCGATTCCCCCTGCCACGCCCGGCCTCATTGGCGTCTCCCCCTCTGTTCATGTCTTGCGTTCGCCCCGCGAACCCCGCGCCTGCGGTTGACCGGCACGCCTGTTTCCGCCGATGCCGCCAGTCGACGGCTCGACGCATCCCCCGCCCTTTTATCGAAACCCATAAGTTTATGCGAAAACTCTATCTGAGCCTCGTGAAAGCGGCAGGGGGGAAGCGCGGCTCCGATGCCTCGGGGTCCGGCCCCTAGGGTGTGTCTGGGAAAGAAGTCGGGCCAGCGTGAGAGGAGAAAGGGTGCTCGGCCAAGGCGACCGAGGCGGCATCGGAACCCAGATTGCCAAAGTAGAACTAAGGCGAAATCCCCCGCGCCGGGGTCCTCGCCCACGCCGGTGGCCTCGTTCAGCTGCGCACGGGGCACCCACCGGAGGCTTTGATCGCGCTCCAGACGAGATCCCCGCAAGCGCCCGCGAGCGGGCGGCCTACGACACCCCGGCGGCGGCGCGGCGTTCCTGCCAGCGGTAAAGGCTGGCGCGGTTGATGCCGAGCAGACGCGCCGCCTGGGACATGTTGCCCTCGGCGACCGCGATGGCGCGGGCGATCAGGATATCCTCGGCCGCGGAAAGGTTCAGCGGCAGATCGGCGAGAAACTTGCGCCCGAGATCGCCCGCCGAAGCGACGCCGGCGGCGCCCTCGCCGGCGCTTGGAGCGAACACGATGTGCTCGGCGCCCAGCTCGTCCCCGCGGGCGTAAATGATCGCGCGCTCGAGCGTGTTCTTCAGCTCGCGGATGTTGCCCGGGTAGGCGTGGGCGAGCAGTCGCCGCAAGGCCTCCGGACGCAGCCGCGGCGCGGGACGCTTCAGCTCCGCCGAAATCACGCGAACAAAATGCCGAGCCAGCGTCGGCACGTCTTCCAGGCGTTCGCGCAGCGCGGGCACGGAAACGGGGTAATGCAGGAGACGGTAATAGAGATCCTGCCGAAAACGCCCCGTCGCGATCGCCGACGGCAGATCGCCGTGCGTCGCGGCGATGATGCGCGCATTCAAGGTCCGCGAGACGAGCGCACCGTCCGGGAAATAAGCGCCATCCTCGAGCACGCGAAGCAGTCGCGTCTGCAGACCGGGCGGGAGGTCGCCGATCTCATCTAAAAACAAGGTGCCACCCTCCGCGAGTTCGCAGTAGCCACGACGCGCGGGAACCGCGCCCACGCCTCGCGCCTGCCCGAAGAGCAGGGCCTCGGCCTGGTCGGCCGGCAGCGCGGGACAATCCACGCGGACAAAGGGAGCCGAAGCCTTCGCGCCGCCGTAGTGGATGGCCCGCGCGACGAGCTCCTTGCCCGTGCCGCTTTCACCGGTGAGCAACACCGTGGTGCGGGCCGCCGCCTGCACCGCGCGCACCTCGCGCAACATCTGCCCGAAACGGGTGCTTCTCCCCACCAGCCCCGCGAGCGCCCACTGGCGGGCCTCCTCTTCGGTGAGCGAGGAAAGCTGCGCATCGGCGCGGGCGAGCGCGTTCTCCGCCGCCTCGCGACTCGCCATCTCGGCGCGAAGCTCGGCATTGGCTCTCTCCAACGCGACGACGCGGGCGGCGAGTTCGGCCGTCCGCTCGGCCACGCGTTGCTCGAACGCATCGTCGGCGCTCCGCGACGCCTCCGTCACGCGAGGCGACCATTCAGGATCGCCGGCCGAGCGCGACATGGATGGGGGCGAAATCAGCGGGATCGACATGCGGCGCGGGCCGACGCAAAGCAGATTGGCTGCCAAAGCCGCCGCGATGCCGCCGGTTAACGACAACCGAGGCCTTGCTGGCCTGAAGTATGCTGTTTGATCGGACGGAAACCCATGAACCCATCCATCCTTGCCCGAACCATGTCGCTCGCCTGCGCCGCGTTTCTGCCCGCGACGGCCTTCGCCCACCCGGGTCACGACGGCGGGCACGATGGCGGGCTCACCTGGGATTTTGTAGGCGATATGCTCCACCGCCTGGGCAGCCCCTACCATCTCGCACCGGTGCTCGGAGCCGCCGTGCTGACGCTGGTCGTGCTTCGTCTGGTCATCTCCAGGAAAAACCGCGCCTCGGCCAACGACGCCGGCCACGAAAAGTCCTGACCGCCTGGACGGTTTTCGCCACGCGAGGGGCATACTCCTTTAGTGGAATGTCTCCAGGGTGTCCTTGCCTCCCTCCGAGGCCGCGAAGGAGGCTCTCACGCGCCGCGTCCGCGGCGCGTTTTTTCAAGTCCCGGCTTCCGCTTTCGCGTTTCACATCCGGTCGTTGCCGTCTCGCGGCTCGTTTTTGCGCAGCCTCCTCCGCGGCCTTGCCCGCGCCCACCCTCCCCGCCACGTCGTCGGGCGGCTGGAGCGAGTTCCAGGCCCTTCCCTACGGGCCCCCGACCGCGTGCCTTCTTTGCGCTCTCTGCGTTCTTTCGCGGCCAATTGGTTTTCTCCGTCTGAGTTTTTGGCCACAGAGAACACAGAGACCTCAAAGATCGGCATTCGGATAAAAAGCTTTCTCTTCGTTCTTTGCGTTCTCTGCGGCCAATCTCCGGTTCCTCCGAGATCCGCCCGTCCATTCGGCCAACATCTACGCGCACGCCCGCTTTCTCCGCGTTCCAGTCCCTGAACTTTAGCCGCAAGAGAACGCATAGATCGCATAGACCAATCCCCCTCGCCGCGTCTTCTTTTGCGCTCCTTGTGTTCTTTCGCGGCCAATCGGTTTTCTCCGCCTGAGCTTTTAGCCACAGAGAACACAGAGACCTCAAAGATCAGCATTCGGCGTAAAACCTTCTCTGCGTTCTCTGCGGCCAATCTCCGCTTCCTCCGCTATGCGAGCCGCCATCCGGACGCTCCCACTTGCGATCCCGGCACCGTCAGACGGCGTCCCGGCTGCTGCGAGCGCCCGTCCGCGCATGGCAGACCGGCTTCCGGCAGCGCCATCCTCGCATCTGACAGGTGTGATGAACATCATGCTCGTAAGCGTCACCGAGCGCACCCGCGAGATCGGCGTGCGCAAGAGCATCGGCGCGAAGAAGCGCCACATCCTCGCGCAGTTCCTCATCAAGGCCGTCGCGCTATCGCTCCTCGGCGGCCTGATCGGCGTGCTCGTTGGCATCGTCGCCGGCAACGTCGCCGGGCGCCTGCTCAACGCCGCGACGGTCTCCCCTGGGCTGGGCGTTCGCCGGCACGCTGTTGTGCAGCGCGATCGGCGCCGGTTTCGGCCTCTACCCCGCTTGGAAAGGCGCCTCCCTCGACCCCATCGATGCCCTCCGGCAGGAGTAATGCAGTAGCGCAGGCTTCTAGCCTGCCTCCGGAAGCATGGCCGAAAAGCAGATTAGAAGTCTGCGCTACTTGCCCGCCGCCAAGCCCAACCCGCCGAATTTTAGCCGCAAAAGAACGCAAAGGCCTCCGCGCCCCGGCTACTTGCCGGGCTTCTCGTTTGGGAGCGCCGCTCCGTTCGTGACCTTAGGGACTCTGATTGTAAATCTTTGACGTTTTGGTGCTGTGCGCTTGCTACCCGGCCCACTACCTAAGAGGAAACAAGTATCGGCCCGACTACATCGCCCTAGTCCGTGCGCGACAGGATTCAGAGGCGGTCAACTGTTAGTAACGCCTTCAATTCAGCTAATAATATTGGAA
>CAMLNJ010000365.1 GCA_946481225.1 uncultured Verrucomicrobiota bacterium
CGTAAAATCTGGACGAGCGCGCTAGAGAGGGCGGTGGGGCAAATCAGGGGCTATACGCCCGTGGCCACACAAGTTATTGTTGCCCGGGCCGTGTCGGCGGGGTGGGGAGGGTTGGGACGGGACCTATTGGCGGCTGGCGGGTCCTCAATCAACGGGCGCGGGGGCGGGAACCGGCCTCGCCAAGGGGACGCGTTGTCTCGTCGGCCTGGGCCCATGGCGCGTAAACTCCTTCCGCGGTGGCGCCGCGGCGGCGACGGCCGGAGGCGGGCTCGCTCGGTTCGGTCGGGGTCGTGGGAGTGGTCGGCTCGGTCGGGGTCGTCGGCGTGGTGGGTGTCGTCGGATCCGTGGGCGTGGTTGGCGTCGTGGGCGTGGTCGGTTCGTCCACCACGGGGCCGCCGCCGGGTTCCGGCGCGGGCGTCGTGAGGGCGAGGTCCTCGAGCACGAAGCCTTGGGTGAGGCCGCTTTCGGTGACGCCGGTGCCGACGATCGTGTAGCGATCGCCGGATACGAAGTGGACGCCGGTGATGCTCTCGGGGATGAAGCCGCCGAAGCTCGCACCCTGGCCGGACGCCAGCGCGACGAGATCAAAGATCTGGCCGGAGCCGTTCCAGAGCACGGCCGCGCCTTCGAAGCTGCCGGGGTCGGTCGCGCGACCGCCGAGCCAGTGCTTGTTCTCGGCGATGGCGAGGACCGTGGCCTCGAAGCCGGGCAGGGTCTCGATCGCGGTGACGGCGCCGGTGTCGGCGCGCCAGGTGACGGGCCGGATGCCGAGCGCGGTTTCGGCGCCGCCGGCGGCGAGGGTGCCGTCGCGGGAAACGACTTCCGCGAAACTCTGCGCGCCCCCGGGAAGATTTTGCAGTTTGAGCGCGACGTAGACGCCCGCGCCCTCGGTCCAGACCGCCGCCTGCCCGCCGGCGGCGGTCTCGTAATTGCCGACCGCGCGCGCGCCGTCGGCGGAGATCGAGGTCGCGCGGCTCGTGCCGGCCGCCCCGGCGGGAAGCGGAAGCGCCTGCGCGGTGTAGCCGGTGGCGTAGCTCCCGCGCCAGACGGCGGCCACGGGCGTGGCGCCGCTTTGGCCGACGAGACGGGCGCCGGAGGAAGATCCTCCCATCACCACGGTTTCCGAGGCGCCATCGCCGCCGAGGCGAGGGAGCATCTTCGCGGCGTAGGCGCCGGCGGAGCGGCTCCAGACGGCGGGAACCTGGTCGGGCTCGCCTTCGGCGGTGAGCGGACGCGCGATGAAGCCGGCGAGGAGCGACGCGTCGGCCGAGATCCAGCGCAGTTCGCCGCCGTCGGCATAGGACGGAAGAGCGGGGGACGGAGCGATGGAGTAGGCGGCGCCGGACTTGGCCCAGAGGAGCGGCGCGGAAACGTCGAAGCCCTGCGCGGAGCCGATCACGGTACCGTCATCCGCGAGGCCGAGGACGTAGTCGTAGCCATCGGGGGCCGAGGACGGCAGCAGTTGCAGAGAGGCGGCGGAGCGGACGGCGGGGCAGGCGAGTCCGAGGCCGGCAAGGGTGATCAGGGAAGGGCGGAGCAGGTGAGTGCGCATGGGCAAAGCCCTGCGCGCGCCGCGCCGCGGGAGCAGGCCCGAATGCGCCCCGGGCGATTCTTTGACCCTTGTTTGGAGTTTTCCCCTAAGGAATCGAACACGCGATTCCCTAGGGATGAGTGAAGGCGCGGGGGCGGCTCAACGTAGCCGGATCGCGTGGCGACGGCCGGGCGCGTGGCCGAGCTCGAGGTGGAGCGTTCCAGCCGGCAGCCAGTCCGCGACTTTCCCGGGCCATTCGATGGCGGCCCACCAAGGCGGGTTGAGAAAATCGTCGATCATCAGGTCCTCGAGCGCGCGGGCGCCCTCGATGCGGTAGGCGTCGACGTGGACAAGCGTCCTGCCGCCGCCGCGGTGGAGGGCGAGGATGGCGAAGGTGGGGCTTGTCACCGATTCATGGATACCGAGGCCGCGCGCGAGTCCCTGCACGAAGGTGGTTTTTCCCGCGCCGAGGTCGCCGTGGAGGGCGAGCACGGAGCCGGGCGGGAGGGCGGCGGCGAAACGGGCGGCGAGCGCCTGCGTCTCTTCCGCCGACGAGGTGACGACACCCGCGCGCAGCTCAGTGAAAATGCTCGAATCCATGGTAGGCGGAGAGGTCGAGGGCGCCGGCCGCCGGCGCGGAGCGCGGGGCGAACTGGCCGACCACGGTCAGCGGCAGGCGCGGGAAGGCGCGGCGCCAGGCGGCGAGGAGCTTTTGCGCGCCGACGGGCGTCGCACGGATCGCGAGCAGCAGCTCGTAGTCCTCGCCGTCGGTGAGCGCGCCGCGAAGGTCGACGCTGGCGTGGCGCGGCAGGAGATCGCCGAAGAGGAGAGGCTTCGCGCGCGCGGGGGTGATCGAGTGGATGTCCTTGGCGAGGCCGTCGCTGAGATCCATGAGGGCGACGATCTCCGGGCGGCGCGCGAGCCATCGCCCCTCGGCCAGGCGGGGCGTGAAAGAGTGGTGGCGACCGCTGGGCAGGCTGCCGCCGAGGCGGCCGGTGACGGCGATGAAGTCGCCGGCTTCGGCTCCGGCGCGGGTGAGGGCGCGGGCGCTGGGCGCGGTGGTCTCGCCGAGCAGGGTCAGCGAGGCGACGAGGCCGCCGCGGTGGGTGGCGAGGTCGCCGCCGACGAGCGGCACGCCGAAACGGCGGGCGTCGGCGGCGAGGCCGCGGTAGAAGGCCTCGAGCCAGTCGATGCGGGTGCGCGGATCGAGCGCGAGGGCGAGCACGGCGGCGGTGGGGCGGCCGCCCATGGCGGCGATGTCGCTGAGGTTGCGGCGGAGAAGTTTTCGACCGACGTCGCGCGGGGCGACGGCGTCGTCGAAGTGCTCGCCGTAGATCACCGGATCGACGGTGACCAACGTGGCGGGCGCGGCGGAGCGGGCGGGTTTTCCACGCGTGCGACGGGCGGGCGCGGGGGGCGCGAGCACGGCGCAGTCGTCGCCCATGCCGGCGGGGGCGGCGGGGGCGGCGGCGCCGAGCCAGCGGCGGATGCGAGCGAGGAGTTTTTGTTCGCCGAGGGCGGCGATGGTCTCGGCGGGAGTTTCGGAGAAGGGGTTCACGCGGGGAAGCCGGCGAGCACGAGGACGATCGTGTTCAAGTTGAAGAAGGCGTGGGCGAGGATCGGCACGCCGGGATGCCCGTAGTGCTCGTAGCTCAGCGCGAGGATGAGGGCGAGGACGACGAGCGGGCCGAGCACGGAGAGATACCCGTGGATGCCGGCGAAAAGCAGGGCGGGCGCGAGAAGCGCGACGCCGCGCGGGGCGCGCCCGCGCAGCCAGCGGAAGATGCCGACGCGGAAGGCGATCTCCTCGGTGAGGGGCGCGACGGCGACGGCGAGGACGACGAGCACGAGCAGCGAAGGCGTGTCGCCGGCGCGCCCGAAGAGCCGGATCAGGTCCTGCGGAGGGGCATCGACGTGAAACCACTCGAGGAGCCTTTGCCAATAGACCGCCGCCGGGCCCACGAGGAAGAGCGCGACCAGAAAGGTGATGAAGCCGCCCCGGAGGACGCGCGTCGGCGGGACCGCGGCATGCGGCGGCGTGGGCGGCAGGTGGGAGGGCCGGCGCCGTGGACGGAGATGCCAGAACCACGCGTGGCCGAGCCCGGCGAGGAGGCCGAGCTGGAAGCCGGCGCCGGCGAGGACGTGGAAAAAGCCGAGGCTGCCATCCGCGGGGGCGGGGGAGTGGCGGACGGTCGCCAGCGCGACGATTTGTTGCACGACGACCGCGCCGCCGAAGGCGTAGGCGGCGACGAGGAAGAGCTCGCTGGCGCGGTAGTTGGACGGCGTGAGCGGCGAAGGGGCGAGCCCGAGGACGCGGGGAAGGAGGATTCGGAGGCGGGAGATCAGCAGCGCCGCCCCGGCGAGCACGAAGACCGCCTCGATGCCGAGGAGGAGATTGAGCGCTGGGGAGAAGGCGGGATCGGAAACGGCGGACACGGCGAGCAGCGAAGAGGGGCGCGGAATGTTTGGCGAGAGCGGGGAAGCCCGGGCCGGGAATCGGGGCGCGAAAAAGCCCCGGCGCGGCGGCCGGGGCGGGGATTTCGCGGGAGGCGAGGCGGGACCGCGGGCGGGGACGCCCGGGCGCTTCAGGCGGCCACGAAGGAGATGGACTTGATCTCGATGCGCTCGGAGGGGGTGCTGCGCTCGGGGCCGGAGCAGGGGACGTTGGCGATGGCCTCAAGGACCTCGTCGCCCTTCACGAG
>CAMLNJ010000366.1 GCA_946481225.1 uncultured Verrucomicrobiota bacterium
GGCCGGGCGTGGCGGCGGAGGCGGCGGGAACGTCGAAGCTTTTGCGATACCACGCGACGCCCCACCAAGGGAGCTTCCCGGTGTGGCCGGGGTATTCGAGTTTGAAGGGGCCCTCGATGCCCCAGTCGTGGGGGAGGTCGAGCTTGCGCCAGGCGGAGTCGTCGAAGCTCGCGAGGGCGACCTCGACACGGGGGAAGGAGGGCGCGCCGGGGGCGGAGGAGGCCGAGCTGGGGCTCGGCGTTCCCGGGGGAGATGCAAAGGCTTGGGCGCGGTGGAGCAGGGTGTCTTTCAGCTTCGCGTAGGAGACGGCGTCGCCGAGGTCGGCGGGGTCGCCTTGGCGGAAGGCCCAGCCGGCGTTGAAGTTGATCACCTCGCGGGGCGACGCGGGAGCCGCGGCGTCGGCGTGAAGGGCGAGGGGGAGGCCGAGCATGAAGAGGGAGCAGAGGGCGAAAAGGCGTTTCATGGGGACGGAAGGTTGGCGCCGGACGAGCCCCAAAGGGCGTCGCGGGGCGATGGGGAAGCGTTGAACCGGAGCGCGCCCCAGCAAACGGAAAGGCGAAGGCCCCGCTTGTCTTTTAATAAGACAACCGGTGAGGTTCCGGTTTCGGATATGAAACAAATACCCCGCCGCGTGTTGTTATCCGACCAGGTCGCGTCCGTTTTGCGGGAGGGGGTCGAGGCGAGCCGGTGGGTCGGGTGCCTGCCGAGCGAGGCCGAGTTGTGCCGGGAGCTGCAAGTGAGCCGGGTAACGCTGCGACGGGCGCTCGATCAATTGATTCGCGAGCGGCGGGTGGAGCCGGGCGGGCGGGGGAGGCATCATCGGATTTGCTCGAAGCGGGCGGCGGGCGCCGCGACGGCGGGGCGGACGGTGCGGGTGCTGGCGCCGTATCCCCTGGCCGCGCTCGGTTCGGTGAGTCATGCGGTGCTGGTCGAGTTGACCGAGCGGATCGCGGCGATGGGCTACCGGTTGGAATTCGAGCACCGGCCGATGGTTTTCAAACGGCACATGCCGGAGGAGCTGGAGCGGCTGGATTCGTTGCCGGACACGGCGGCCTGGCTGCTGCTCTACTCGACGGAGCCGATGCAGCGGTGGTTCGCGTCGCGGTCGAGGATCTGCGTGGCGCTGGGGCGCTTGCACGAAGGCGTGGAGCTGCCCTGCGTGTATCCGGACAGCCGGGCGAGCGCGCGGCACGCGGCGGGAATGTTTTATCGCCGGGGGTATCGCGACTGCGTGTATCTGATGGCGAAGTTCACGAGCTTGGGCGACCGGCTGGCCGCGGAGATGTTTCAGGAGGAGGTGCGGCGGCTCGGTGGGAGCGCCCGGGTGTGGGAGTATGAGCCGGCGGTCGAGGCGATCCAGGCGGGGGTCGAGGAGTTGCTCGCGGAGCGTTCGCTCCCGATGGGGCTTTACGCGTCGTGTCCAGAGGACTGCCTGACCGTGTTGTGCGTGTTGCTGAGCGCCCGGGTCCGGGTGCCGGGCGAAGTGGCCTTGATCGCGGGATGGGACGATCATTTTTTGCGGCACGCGGTGCCCTCGATCGCGGCTTACCGGGCGGACGGCGTCGAGTTGGGGAGGAAGCTCGCGCAACTGATCGCGGATCTGCTGCTGCACGGGCCGGGGAAGGGCCGGCATCAGCGCGTGTTGCCGAAGTTTGTGCCGGGGGGGACGCTGGGGGAGTGAGGGCGGCGCGCTGAGGGCGCTGCGAATCCAAAAACCAACAAGCAACGCCTTGGCTCTTTTTGCGCCCCGTCAGCTCCACCCATAACAGCCACGCCACGTCTTGCCATCGGCCTGCCCGTGCCCAGCATTCCGGCCATGAGCACCGTGAGCGAAATCGAGTCCGCCTTGGCGAAGCTCCCCGTGGAGGCGCAGTGCGAGATCGCGGCTTGGCTCGAGGCGCGGCTCTGGCCGGAAACACCGGTGATGCTGGCGTCCATCGACGAGGCGGAACGTTCCTTGGCGGAAGAGGGCGGCGTGCCGGTCGAAGATGTGCGACGTGATCTTCGCCGATGGATTATCGAGTAATCCTCTCGCGCCCGGCGCTGCGCGATCTTGCGGAAATCGCCGGCCACATCGCGCAAGACAGCCCGGAGACGGCGCTGCGTGTCGGCGGCGAATTGGTGTCTTTGGCCGAATCGCTCGCCACCATGCCCCGTCGCGGCGGCTTTTTTCGCGCGCGTCCCGGAGTGCGGCGCCTAGTCAGCGCGCCCTATCTCCTCACCTACCGAATAGATGAAACGCAGCGAACCGTTTACGTTCTGCGTTACTGGCACGCCAAGCGCGATCCCGAGAGCTGGCGCTCCGAGTGACGCTGCGGATCGCGCTTATCATAGGACCGTCGGTGCGAACGAGCCGCCTGAGTAAGCAAAGAACGGCCCGCGATAGCCCGCGTTTGCGATAACGGCTCCGTAAACGTGAAACCGGCGGCAGTCGAAGGGGCAGGAGCGTTGCTTGTCGATTTCGTCCGCTGAAATGCGGCGACGAGCCGCCGCAATCCATGGGCGGGGCGCGGACGCAGGGGACGGAAAAGGCTCCGGGCCCACGGGCGGGACGCCCGTGCGACGTCAAACCTGTCAGCGGTCGCCTTCGCGGAAGATACCGTAGACGACGTAGGCGGCGATGGCGGCGGCGAGGATGTAGCCGGCGATGCTGAGGCCGTTGTTCACGCCGTCGCGGGAGGCGACGATGAGCGAGCTGCCGATCACGAGACAGCCGCTGATGAAGCCCAGCGCGATGCGGTTGGCGGAGGTCTTGAGGGCGTCATCGACGTCGTCGAGGCCCTGGTGCTGGAACTTGATCGTGAGCTCGTCGTGCTCGATGCGGCGGATGATGCGGTGGATCTCCGAGGGCAGGTCGCGCAGGCTGGTAAGCGTCGTGCGCACCATGGCGCGGGTGTCGCGCAGGACGGCGCGGGGGCCGGTGCGCTCGCGCTGGAGCTCGACGAGGACGGGCTTGGCGGCGCGGCGCAGGTCGAAGCCGGGGTCGAGCGTGCCGGAGACCTCCTCGATGGAGAGCACGGCCTTGGCCATGAGCGAGTAGTCGCTCGTAATGGAAATCCCGTTACGGCCGAAGATGAAGAGGAGCTTCAGCATGGCGCGGCCGATGTTCACCTGGCCGATGGCGCGGTTGAAGTCCTCGCGGAGGGCGAGGGTGACGTCGCGCTCCATGGCGCGGAGGTCGGCGCGGCCGGCGGGGCTGCCGAGATCGGCGGCGATCTGGACGATGCGCTCGGCGTCCTGGTCGACGGCGGCGAGGAAGAGGTCGGCCAGGCCGTGGCGGAGGCGGCGGGTGAGGTGTCCGGCGAGGCCCCAGTCGAGGAAGCAGAGGCGGCCGTCGGGCGTGACGAGGACGTTGCCGGCGTGCGGGTCGGCGTGGAAGAAGCCGGCGACGAGGACCTGGTGGAAAAGCGATTCCGCGCCGGCTCGCGCGAGGTTTTGCGCGGCTTCGCGCGGCAGTCCGGGCGAGTCGACAGGGCGGCCGACGATGCGCTGCATGACGAGCACGCGCTCGGAGGAATACTCCTCGAATATCTCGGGGGCGAAGACGGCGCCGGGGTCGGGGTTGGTGGCGGTGAAGAAGCGCTGGTTGCGGGCCTCGTGGGTGAAGTCGAGCTCGCGGAGCACGCCGGCGCTGACCTCGGAGACGACGGCGGGGAGGTCGTAGGGCTTGAGGGCGTCGACGCGGGCGTGGAGCTGGCCGGCGAAGAAACCGAGGAGGGCGAGGTCGGTCTCGACGACGCGGACGAGGCCGGGGCGCTGGACCTTTACGGCGACTTCGCGGCCGTCGTGGAGGCGTGCGAAGTAGACCTGGGCGAGGGAGGCGGAGGCGGCGGGCGTCTCGTTGAATTCGGCGAAGACGTCGGAGATGGGGCGGCCGAGGGACTCCTCGAGGACGGGCCGCATCTCGGCGAAGGGGAGGGGGGCGACGTTGCTGCGAAGCTTGCGGAGCTCGATGATCAGCGTGGGCGGGAGGGCGTCGGGCCGCATGCTGAGGAGCTGGCCGGCTTTGATGAAGGCGGGGCCAAGCTCCTCGAGGGCCTCGCGGATGCGGACGTAGGGGGGGCGGGGCTGGGCGGGGCGCGGGATGAAGCGCTGCCAGAAGCCGGGGGGGAGCTCGATTTGATCGAGCATTTCGCCGAAGCCGGAGCGCGCGGCGACCCCGATGATCTCTTTGGCGCGGACGGCGTGGGTGACGAGGGAGAAGGGG
>CAMLNJ010000367.1 GCA_946481225.1 uncultured Verrucomicrobiota bacterium
CCACCGCGATCGACATCACCAGCACCGTGAGCGTGAACAGCTCCGGCGAACGCAGTCGCGCCACGCGCAAAAGCAGCCACGGCACCACGCGCGAGCCCACCACCGCCACCACCGCGCCGAGCGCGAGCAGTTTGCCCACCGCGCCGCCCGCCGCCTTCAGCACGTCGACAAAGGAGCCGCCCTCCTCCGCGCCGCCCGCGCCCAGGCCCGTCGCCGCCAACGCCGGCAACATCACGAGCACCAGCACCGTGAGAATATCCTCCACGATCAGCCAGCCCACCGCCACGTGCCCCGACGGCGTCTCCAGGCAACGCTCGTCCATCAGCACGCGCAGCAGCACCACCGTGCTCGCCACCGCCGTCGCCAGGCCCAGCACCGCGCCCTGCGCCCACGTCCAGCCCGCGAAGTGCGCCACCGCCATGCTCGCGATCGTCGCCACCGCGCTCTGCCCGAGCGCGCCCGGGATCGCGATCGAGCGCACCGCGAGCAGATCCTTCAGATGGAAATGCAGGCCGACGCCGAACATCAGCAAAATGACGCCGATCTCCGCCAGCTGCCCCGCGATCGCGAGGTCGCCCACGAAGCCCGGCGTATGCGGCCCCGCCGCGATGCCCGCCAAGAGGTAGCCCACGATGGGCGAGAGGCCGCACCGCTTGGCCAAGATTCCGAAAAAGAGCGCCGCCGTGAAGCCGAACGCGATGGTCGTGATGAGAGAGATGTCGTGCATGGGATCCGATTCCTGTGCCTGAGGGTTCGAGAGAAACGTCCGCGTGAAACCACGCCGGGACGCATTGCGATGCTTGCCACCAACCAACGTCCGCCTTCCGACGGACGGCTTCGAGCAGAGGGGGCCGGCCGCGGCCGCGCCGCACGTCCGCCTAGATCAGCAAACGCACCACGCCCGGCCGAGCCCGCCCTGTCGGTTCTCGCTCCGGCTCGCGTCGAGCGCCATGCCCGGCCGCGCCGCTCCTCACTTTGGCGGGTCGCGCAAAAAACACCTCCGACGGCGCCGACATCAGAAGCCGACCGCCGACCGGCTTCGCCGCCGCCGCGAGCGGGCAGGCCGCGGCCGCGCGGGTCGCGGCCACGATCACTGACTTTGCGCCCTTCCGAACGCTCCATGACGCCTCGCCGTCGGCTTCGGCCTCGGTCTCCGCGCCGACGAAAAATCCGCCCACGATGACCAGCATCAGGGCGATCGCGCCAAGCAGCGCGCGCAGAATTTTCACGGCGTCGCGAAACATCGCCGCCACCCACTTGCACGCCCTTCCCCCTGTCAACGCCCGAGCGAAATTTTGCGGATAAAATCCGTTTTTTCCGCGCTCCGCATCGCTTCATCACGCGACGCATTTCCCAAAGAACGCGCAGAAAAATCGTCTCGCCTCGCGCACACTGAAGCCGGTCACCCACTCGTCTCATGGATTCCCCGCTCCTCCCCGCCCTCGAAGAATCCTTCCGCTGGTATGGGCCCGGCGACCCCGTGCCGCTGGCCCACATCCGGCAAACCGGCGCCACCGCGGTCTTCACATCGCTGCACCAGATCCCTTACGGCGAAGTGTGGCCGCGCGAAGCCATCCGCGCCCGCGTCGCGAAGCTCCAGTCGGCCGGCCTGCGCTGGACCGCCGTGGAGTCCGTTCCGGTGCACGAGGACATCAAGACCGGCTCGGGCGACGTCGAGGCCCGTCTCGACGCCTATGCCCGGACCCTGCGCAATCTCGCCGCCGAGGGGGTCCACACCGTCGTCTACAACTTCATGCCCGTGCTCGACTGGGTGCGCACCGATCTCCGCCACAAGCTGCCCGACGGCTCCGAGTGCCTGCTTTTCGACCCGGTCAAATTCGCCGCCTTCGAGCTTTTCGCCCTCAAGCGCCCCGGCGCCGAATCCGACTACACCGCCGGCCAGCTCGATTCCGCCGAAGCCTTCTGGCAATCGCTCGACCGCGCCGCGCGCGACGAGTTCATCGCCGGCCTCACCGACGTTTTCCCCGGCTGCAAACTCGGGCTCACCCTCGACGATCTTCGCGCCATGCTCGCGCGTCACGCCCACCTCGGCGACGCCGGCCTCCGCGCCAACTTGAAGCGCTTCCTCGAGCACGTCGTCCCCGTCGCCGAGGAAGCCGGCGTGCGCCTCGCCATCCATCCCGACGACCCGCCCTTCCCGATTCTCGGTCTTCCGCGCATCCTCAGCACCGCGGCCGACGTGGAAAAACTCTTCGCCGCCGTCGCGTCGCCCGCCAACGGCCTCTGCTTTTGCACCGGCTCCTTCAGCGTCCGCGCCGACAACAACCTGCCCGCGATGATCCGTCGCTTCGGCTCGAGCATCCACGCCGTCCACCTCCGCAGCACGCAGCGCCTCCCCGGCGGCAGCTTCTACGAAGCCGACCACCTCGCCGGCTCCGTCGACATGCCCGCCGTCGTCCGCGCCCTCCTCGACGAGCAGGACCGCCGTCTCGCCGAAGGCCGCGCCGACTGGCGCCTCCCCTTCCGCCCGGATCACGGCCACACGATGATGGACGACCTCGCCAAGCCGCAGCCCGACAATCCCGGCTACAGTTGCATCGGCCGTATGCGCGGCCTCGCCGAGCTGCGCGGCCTCATGCTCGGCCTCCGCGCCGCGGAAACCTTCTCACCCGCCCCGCGCTCCGACCTCGCCCGCGTCTAGTCTTCGTATAGCAACGCCGGTCCCCGGGCGTGCGCCTCTCTCGCGCCCGGGGACCAACGCGGCCACGATTTGATCGAAAACCGTTAAATTAAAACCTAACCTTGGTCGCCTTGCCGGTGTAACGGATGGTTTGGCCGACGTCGGCCTTGGGTTCCGCGATGCCGGCGGTGGCGGCGTCGGTGGCGAGCACGACGCGAAGATCACGCTCGGCGATCAGGCCGGGGAAGGAGCCCTGGCGTTTTCCGATCGAGAGCGCGCGGGCCTTGTCGTCCCAGCGCAGCTCGACGGTGGCGCGCTGGCCCTTTTCGTAGGCGTAGGTCTCGCCGTCGTCTTCGTAGATCGTGAAGACGGCGTCGGCGCCGGGGTAGACGCGAATCTCGTAGGGGGCGTCCGGCTTTTCGGTGACGTATTGCATGACCGGGCTCATCGGCACGATGGAGCCGGCGCGAACGAAGAGCGGGAAACGGTCGAGCGGGGCGGCCGTTGAGACAAGGCCTCCGCCGGAGTGGCGCTCGTTGGTCCAGAAATCGAACCACTCGGCGCCGGCGGGCAGGTAGGTCTCCACGGTGGCGAGCTCGGCCGCGCCGCCTGCGGGCCGGCTCGGCGTGCGCCAGCCGAGGCGGAGGCCGCGGGCGTGGGCGCCTTGGTAGTAGTCGATCTTAAACGCGACCTTCTGACCCTTGCGGAGGGTGAGCTTGGTGCCTTTGAAACGCATGGCGGCGTCGCGCCAGTCTTCGGCGGCGAGGCGGCCGTCGAGCCAGAGGCGGAAGCCGTCGTCGCCTTCGACGCCGATCTCGTGCTCGCCGTCCTCGGCGGCGACGATCACGCCTTCCCAGCGGCCGGAGAAGTTGTCGAGGCTGCGGAGGCCGGCGGGCGGCTCGGCGAGGGGCGGGCCGGGCCAGGTGTGGTCGATCTTCGGCTCGATCAGCTTGCCGACGGATTTCTGGAAGTTGCGGCCTTCAAAGTATTCGGCTGCGACGCCCGGACGGCCGTCGGGGGTCTGGAGGAACTCGGCGGGGATGGCGGGCGGGGGCGGCGTGCCGACGCGGTGGAGGGCGCGGGTGACGGGGTGGACGAGGAAGGAGCGGCCGAAGAGGAACTGGTCGTCGATCTTGCGGGCCTTCGGATCGTCGGGGAAATCCATCGGCAGACCGCGCATCATCGTGTAGCCGCGGTCGGTGCTCAGCCAGGCGAGTCCGTAGATGTAGGGGATGAGTCGATACCGAAGGCCGGCGGCGGAGCGGAGCGAGGCGTAGAACTCGGGATCGGAATCGCGGAAGAGGTAGGGCTCGCGCTCGATGTTGGTGCCGTGGATGCGATAGATCGGGTTGAAGATTCCGAACTGGTGCCAGCGGGAGAAAAGCTCGCGGTATTCCGGGTTGCTTCGTTCGCCGTTGCGGTAGCTGCCGGGGATGAAGAAGCCGCCGGTGTCCTGGGTCCAGTAGGGCTGGCCGGCCATGGCGACGTTGACGCCGCCGGCGATCTGGTTGCGGAAGGTGTCCCAACTGGCGGTGGTGTCGCCGGACCAGGAGAGAGCGG
>CAMLNJ010000368.1 GCA_946481225.1 uncultured Verrucomicrobiota bacterium
ATCGCGCCGCTTTCGCGGTCGTGGCGGAGGGGGGGGCGTCGTCGTGTCAGTGGATCGGTCGGGGGAGCTCGGGGATGTGAGATGCGGGTTCGCGCTGCTGTCGCGAGCGGGGGTGACGTGAACCATTACTTGTTGCACGACGCTCTTGTGGTGCGCGTCGCCGGGGTGGGAGGGCGCAAGCCAGAGGTGGTGGCTGCGGTGGTCACCCGTATATCCGGCCCGGCCGAAATGAAGCCGAAATGAAGCTCAAAGTGTCCGGACGGTTCGGATAAGTCGGGGGGGACAATGCCCAAGGGCGCCGGGGCGGTCGGTTGGCGCCGGCTGTTGGATGGGCGGAATTTTCCGGTCCGCGCGTCACGGAAAGCGGTTGAGGCGGAGCGCGGCTCGGTCTTGGCCGAGCGCGGTTTCCCGCCTTCGCCGGACCGAGTTATTCATCACCAGACACGGCCTCGCTAGGCCGGTCCGGCGGGGTGCAGAATGGCGGCGAGCTTGGCGCGGAGGCTGGCGAGGGTGAAGGGCTTGGCGAGGAATGCCACCCGTGGCTCCGCGAAAAGGTCGGAGGCGGCGTTCTCCTGGTCGGTGTAGCCGCTGATTATCAGGACGGGCAGGGTGGGGCGATGCGCGCGCAGGCGCCGGAGCAGCTCGGCGCCGCCGAGGCCGGGCATCGTGAGGTCGATGATGGCGGCGTCGTGTTTTCCGGGGGAGGCGGAGATGTGTTCGAGCGCGGCCCGGCCGTCGGCGCAGGCGTCGACGTGGCAGCCGCAGGCGCCGAGGATCTGGGCCGTGGTCTCGCGGACGGCGGTGTCGTCGTCGACGAGCAGAATGTTAAGGCGGGCGAGGGGCGCGGGGGCCTGATCGACCGGGGCGGGGGTGGCGACGGAGGCGCCGCGGGCGGAGGGGAAGTAGATGCGGAAAGTGGTGCCCTGTCCGGGATGGCTTTCGACGCGGAGCGACCCCTCGTGGCCGCGAACGATGCCGAGGACGGCGGCCAGGCCGAGGCCGCGTCCGGTGAACTTGGTGGTGAAGAATGGGTCGAAGATGCGGGCCATCGTATCGGCGGACATGCCGCCGCCGTTGTCGGCGACTTCGAGGAGCACGTATTCGCCTGGGCGCAGCTCGGGGGCGAAGACGCAGGAGGCGAAGAGGGCGGCGTCGGCGTGGACGAGGCGGGTGCGCAGGGTGATGTCGCCGACGCCTTCGGGCAGGGCCTCGGAGGCGTTGATCACCAAGTTCATGATGATTTGCCGGATCTGGGTGAGGTCGGCGACGATGGGGGGCAGGCCCGGGACGAGATCGAAGTGGAGCCGCGCGCGGCGGGAGAGGGTGAGGGTGAGCAGGGAGGTGGTGTCGCGGACAAGTTCGCCGAGTTCGGCGGGCTGGACGGCGAGGCGGCCGCGTCCCGAGTAGGCGAGCATCTGGCGGCAGAGCTCGGCGGCGCGCTGGGAGGCGGTTTCGATCTGGAGGAGCGAGGCCTGGGCCTCGTCGTGGTCGGGCAGGAGGGTGCGGACGAGGGAGGCGTGGCCGAGGATTCCGGTGAGGAGATTGTTGAAATCGTGGGCGATGCCGCCGGCGAGGACGCCGAGGCTTTCCAGTTTTTGGCTGTCCTGAAGCTTGCGCTCGATGGTGCGCTGCTTGCCTTCGGACTCGCGCAGGTCGGTGATGTCGGTGGCGATGCCGGCGATGGCGCAGATGGTGCCGTCGGCGCGGCGGACGGGGAACTTGGAGACGAGGTAGGTGCGCCGGCCGGCGGGCATCCGGTAGCTTTCCTCGAAGGAGACGGTTTCGCCGGTGGCGAGGATGCGGGCGTCGAGGGCCTCGAGCTGGCGCACGACCTCGGCGGGGTGAAGGCTCTCGTCGGTGCGTCCGAGGATGTCGGAGCGGGGGCGGCCGTAGCAGGCGGTGAAGGCGAGGTTGACGAGCTGGTAGCGGAAGGAGGCGTCTTTCACCCATATGACGCTGGGGTTGTGGTCGATGATCTCGTCGAGAAGGGCGCGGTTTTCGCTGAGCTCGGCGGTGCGCAACTCGACTTCGCGGCGAATGCTCCGGGTCTGGCGGGCGACGTTGTTCAGGTAGGCTATGCTGACGAGCGTGAGGAGACTTCCGCCGAGGATGGAAAGGAGCGGCGCGGCGGAGCGTTGCGAGGACAGCCAGGTTGGGCTGGGATGGAAATGGACGCGCCAGACGCGGCCGCCGATCGCGAGGTCGCGGACGAGGCAGCCGGGCGAATCGAAGAGAGGCGGAAGGGATCGGGGGAGGACGGAGAGCGTCTTCGCCTCCGCACGGTGCAGGTAGATGGGCAGCGCGGAGCCATCGGTGACGTCGACGATCAGCGTGTCGTGGATCGGTTGGATCGAGAAATTGAAGAACTGGGAGACGCTTGTATCGAGCCGGAGCACGAGCTGGAGAAAACCGCCGCCACGCGGGCCATCGGGCGGTATGTAGAGGCAAAAGACGCAGCCATGGCCGCCTTGGATGAGTGGAAAGGGGGCGCTGAGGTGAAAGACGCCGGGCGCGGCGCGGGCCTGGCGCAAGGTGGGCGCGGTGGGCGCGGTGAGGATGTCGTAGCCGAAGGCGGCCTTGTTGCCGGCGCGGGGGTAGAGGTAGGTGATGATCGCGTGTTCCGGCCGGGGGGAAGGAATGGGAACGGGGCGCGGCGCGCCGTCGGGGCCTCGTTCCACCGGGGCGAAATCGGGGCCGACGAGGCTTCGGGTCCGCGCGATGTAGTCGGCGAGGTCGGCGCCGGGGACCAGCGGCGCCCATTGGACGGCTTGGATCTCGCCGATGCGCTCCACGAGCCGCCGGGCGGCGTGGTTGAACTCCGATGAACTGAGAAACTCCGAATTTTCGATGAGGAGCCGCAGCGAAAAAAGGGCGCCGTCATACTCCTTGAGATTGGCGCGAAGCAGTTCGTAACGGAGCTCGGCGCGCCGCTCGAATTCCAGCTGGCGGCCGCGGGATTCCGCGTTTCGGAGGGCCCAGGCGATGGCGATGGAAATGGAGAAGCCGATGGCGCCGACGAGCGCGAGGCCGGCGCGTCCGCGAAGAAAGGCGGGCAGTTTTTCCACGATAGAATGGATCATCGACGGGATGTCCTGCCGAAGGGACGCCGCCAGTGAGAAGACAAGAGTGGGTGTTGGCGAGGGCTTTAGCCGGCGTGGAGCTCGCGGGAGCGCGACCGGAGAAGTCGCACGCATCCCGGATGAGGGCGACACGCGCGCGGCTGCAGGCGGCGCGCGGCGGCCGGACGCGGGGGCGGGATGATCAGCCCGCCTTGGCGGCGACGCCGGAGCCGCGGACGGTCGGCGTGACGCCGTCGGCGGCGAGCTCCTTGAGCAGCGTGCCGAGGTAGGGGATGAGCTGCTTTTTGCGGCTCACGATGCCGGGGAGGTCGAAGATTTCGCCATCTTCGACGCCGGGGTAGGTGATGCGCTTGGTCAGCTCCGGGTCGCCCTTGAAGAGGAGGAGCGAGTTTTGGGTGTTGATGTCGGTGACCAGCAGACAGGCGAAGCAGAGGCGCTCCTGCGTGCAGAGGTCGTCGAGGGCGCGGGCGAGGGCTTTCGCGTGGCTCCAGAAGTTGCCGAAGCCGAGTTCCTCGACCTGCGAGACGGCGAAGCGCACGCCGTCCTCCTCATAGACCTTGAAGTCGGAGCGGACGACTTTTTCGGGGGGGTTGGCGAGGATGACGGAGCCGGAGCTGAAGATGAGGTCGGCGAGCTGGCGGGGGTCGACGCCGGCGAGGCGGGAGAGCCAGGCGAGGAGGGTGGCGTCCTTCTCGGTGGTGGTGGGGCCCTGGAGATTGAGGGTGTCGGAGATGATGCCGCCCATGAGGACGCCGGCGATGTCGGGCGAGGGGGCGAGGCCGTCGCGGCGGAAGAGCTCGGCGATGATGGTGCAGGTCGAGCCTACGGGGTCGTTGATGAATAGGATGGGCTGCTGGGTGGCGAGCGAGCCGAGGCGATGGTGGTCGATGATCTCGGTGATGGTGACCTCGTCGGCGCCGGAGACGGCCTGGGTCATCTCGTTGTGGTCGACGAGGACGAGCTTGGTGCGGGCGGGTTTGAGGATGTCGGTGCGGGTAAGGATGCCCTGGAGGCGGCCGTCGTCGCCGAGCACCATGTAGGCGGGGGTGCTGTTGGTGGCGGCTTTCTTGCGCACTTCGGGATCCGCGATGGCGGCGTTGGTCTCGGCATTCA
>CAMLNJ010000369.1 GCA_946481225.1 uncultured Verrucomicrobiota bacterium
CATCTCCTCCGCATGGATCCGCGACTCGCCGCTGCGCGGGATGACCTGCAGGCGGATCGGGCAGTTTGGATCGTCGCGGTCGATCAGGTTGAAAAAGTAAGGGGTGATCGCGAGGGCGAGCTTTTGGCTGGCGAAGAGAACGCCGGCCCGTTCGTCAGGCGTGAGCGTCATGTAGCGCTCGAGTTGCTCGAGCGAGGTGATGCGATTCTTGAGCTGCCAGGCCCAATCCTGCCAGTCGCTCGCCGGCACGTGCTGCCAAAGTCCCTGACCCTCGAACCAAACGGAGCGGTCGTCGCTGTAAGACATTTGACCGCCACACTGGCGCGTCCGCCACCCCTGTCAAATGACCGCTCTTTTTCAGGCCGGCTCAAGCGAGCAGCTTCTGCAACTCGTCGCACACCTGCGAGGTGCCCGCGACGAAGGGTATCCGCGCCATTTTGAGATCGAAAACGTGCAACGGAAACAAAGGGGATCCGAAATAGCGCACCTCCGCGCCCGCGCCCTGGCAAAAGGGCACCGCGGCGGCGATGTCCCAGACCTTTACGTTGTGATCCACCACGCCGTCGAAGATCCCCGCGCCCACGTAGGCGAGGTGCAGCGTGCTGCTCCCCAGTGCGCGGATCTTGAAACGTTCCACCAGAAGCGCGGCGTGCGGCGCGAAGCGTTTGTCCATCGGGCTGTGGAAGCCAAGCATGCGCTGGCTGCTCATCGGCTCGACCCTGGCCCGCGCCGGCTTGTCGCCGTCCCAGGCGCCGAGACCGGGACCCCCATGCATCAGCGCGCGGCGCGCAAGATCATAGATCACCCCGTAGACCGGGGTGCCGTTTTCGAGGAGCGCGAGCGAGATCGCGCATGCCGGGATTCCGGTCGCGTAGTTGTTGGTGCCGTCGATCGGATCGAGAATCCACGCGAAACGAGCCTGCAACGAGATCGGCGCCGCGCCATCGCCCAGCTCCTCGCTGAGCAGCTCGTCGGCCGCGAACTCCGCGCGCAGATCGCGGAAGATCGCCTCGGAGATGGCGATATCGGCCGCGGTCACGCGCGTGCCGTCGCTTTTCCACTCGCTCCGGGCGCGGCCGAACTCCCGGTGCAGGAAATCGGCCTGCGCGAGGACGACGCGCTTGGCGGCTTCGATGCGAACAAGGAGTTCGGGCGAGAAGGACATGGTCGAAAAAATGCATCCGTGACCGTGTCGGTCGCGTTCCGTGGGCGTGCACGGCCGGCGCGGCCGTGGCTACACGAAAATCACTCGTAGTCGTAGAGCTTCGGGTCGCGGCGCGGCGCCGTGGTGGCGCGCCGCAATTTCCACCGCATGCGGGCCTCCTTCTTTTCCTTCTCGGTCTTTGGCGCGCCACCCGGACCGCCCCCCATGCCGTAGGGATCGTCCTCGCCGTCCTCCCCTTCCCCGGGACCGGCGCCGAGCCTGTCCTCGAGCGCTTCGGGATCGACGCCCTCCTCGAGCTTCCGCACGACCTCTTCCATCTCGCCGTCGATTTTTTCCCCGGTGAGCTCCGACATGCGACGCATCATGCGCGCCATCGCCTTCGGATCGTTTTCGTCGACGGAATCGAACTCCTTTTCCATCGCGGACATGGCCGCCTCCATACGCGCGTCGTCCGCGGGATCGGCGCCCGCGGGCGAAGCGGCGTCGGCCTTTGGCTCCTGGGCGCGGCCGGTGAACGCGAATTGCGAAACGACGCGCTTCAGCGGCCAGCGCGGGTTTTCGGGACACTTGGGCGTCAGTTTACCCTGCGCGAGGGACTTCGCGTAGAACTGGTAAACCGTGTGGTTCCGGGCGCAGTAATACTCGTAGATCGGCATGGCGAAAAGAGAGACGAAAACGGGTTAACGCGAAAAACGTAAGGGACGCGAAGGCAATTTCATCGGGAGATTGGCCGATTGGAACGCAAAGAGCACAACGAAACAAGAAAGCCGCCCCGCTTCGCGGTCCCTGCGTTCTTTGGGCCGATGGCTCAGGTCGTTTCCTTGCGGATCTGGTGCCCGTGCTTCACGCGCATGTCGCGTCCGCCGGTGTTGAGCTGGTCGAGCACCGCCGCGAGTTTGCGCCGCTTCGCGTCCGCCTCGGCGTTGAAAAGGTCGAGCTGCGCGCCGCCGTCCTCGATGTTCGAAAAACGCACGCTCACGAGGCGCAGCGGGCGGCGCTTGGTCCAGGCCTTCTCGAGAAGCGGCGCGACCAGAGGATAAAACGGCGCCTCGAGGTCGCTTGCCTCGGGCAGGCTGCGGCCGGCGCTCTCCTGGGAGAAATCGCCATAACGCACTTTCACCGTGATCGTGCGGGCGCGTTTCCCGTCCGCGCGGATCTGGGGCATCAACTCGTCTATCATGCGCTTGGCGATGCGCTCGATCTCGGCGAACTCGCCGATGTCCGCGCCGAAGGTCTCCTGCTGCGAGTAACTCTTCGCGTCCTCGCGATCCACCTCGACCGGGCGCGCGTCGATGCCGAGCGCGGCGTCGCGCATCTCTCGCCAGCCTTGGCCGAAGATCGCGGCCAGCCGCGCCTCCGGGATCTCCAGAATGTGGCCGACACGAAGCAGGCCGTGGCTCTTGAGCGATTCCTCGGTCTTGGGACCGACGCCCGGCAATTTGCCAATGCCAAGCGGAGCGAGAAACGCGGCCTCCTCGCCGGGCGGAACGATCACAAAGCCGCGCGGTTTGCGCAGCTTGCTCGCGATCTGCGCGACAAGCTTGTTGGTCGCGATGCCCATCGAGACCGGAATCTGAAGCTCGTCCCAGATGCGACGCTGGAGATCGCGGACGACGGCCTCCACCGCGGCGGCGTCGCGCAGACCGCAGGGCGTGAGATCGAGATAACCCTCGTCGATGGAGTTGCGCTGCACGAGGGGCGTGAGCGTCTCGCAAAGATCAAACATCCGCCGCGAGACCTTGCCGTAAAGCCCGCTGGTGTGCGGGAGCAGGATGAGGTCCGGGCAAACCTTGAGCGCGCGCGAGGTCGGCATCGGCGTGTAGACGCCGCAGGCGCGCGCCTCGTAGCTGGCGGAGGAGATGATGCCGCGCTCGCGTCCGCCGACGGCGCACTTTGTGCCGCGCAGCTCCGGCTTCAGCGCCAGCTCGCACGACACGAAAAACGCGTCGGCGTCGAGGTGGACGATGGTGGCGAGGGCGGGCATGAGCAAACGGAACGGGATACAAACCCGGGAAGTCGACGCGTTCTTTGATCGCTTTCCAACATGCGCCACGCGACTCCGATGGCCGCCACAAACGATTCCGCCTGACGCCCGTGCGCCCACCGGCCGCACGCTCGATCCGACCGGTTGGCGCCGGCCCGCACCGCGCGCGCATCGGAACTCGCATCCGCCGTGCAGCGAAGTCGGCCAAGCCGCTGGGATCGGCGGCGCAAAACGACGGAACATGCGCTTGCACAAGACTGTGATGGACGCTGGCGTTATGACATCTCCCCCCATGTCCGCGCCTGACCTCCTCCTGCCGGCCGCCACGGAAACGGGCGCGCTGGGCGTCTATCAACTGAAACGGTTCTGGGCGCGCACGCTCGCGAAGCGGCGTGGATCGGTGCCGCACGACCACGTGGAGGCGCAGCTCGAGATGCTGCTGACGGATGCGCTCGGCCTCGGCCTGGAGCAGTCGCGCGCGTATGTGCTTCAGCAAGGGCCGACCTTCGAGGCATTCGAGCGGTGGATCGTGGATACGGCAGGCATGCCGACCCCGGAGCGGGTCGAGCGCATCAACGCGGCGATGACGGGTTCGCCGGTTCCGGAGGCGACGCGGCGCCAGCTGGCGGAGATCGAGGCGATGCCGCCGGCCTTGAGCGCGGAGGATCTCGCGCACTGGGAGGAACACGGATATGTGATTCTGCACGACGCGGTGCCGGAGGCGTCGCGCCGCGCGGCGGAGCAGGCGATCTGGCGGCATCTCGGCGCGAACCCGGACGATCCCGCGACGTGGCACGTGCCGCTGGCGCAGGGGATCATGTCGAATCTGTTTCAGGACCCGGCGTTCACGGCGAATCGCGAGTCGCCGCGGATTCACAAGGCCTTCGCGCAGCTCTGGGGCACGGCGGACCTCTGGGTCTCGTGTGATCGAGGGGGCTTCAATCCGCCGTTGCAGCCGGGCGCGCAGTTCCGGGCGTCCGACCTGCACTGGGATGTGAGCCTGGCGCGGCCGATTCCGTTCGGGACGCAGGGCATCCTCTAT
>CAMLNJ010000370.1 GCA_946481225.1 uncultured Verrucomicrobiota bacterium
GATTTATCACCCGCCCGCTGGCCGGCCTCGCGCGGGGCCGCGAAGCCGAGGCGCGGGTATGTCTGGCTGCCACGCTGGACGAGTATCGCGCCCGCTTCGGGCGGTCTGCGCCGCGGATCTCCGAGGCGCTCGGTGATCGATCGGTGGGCAAGGGATTGGGAAGGGAAGTCGGGTTGGTCGATGCGGCTCGCGCGGGAGCGCGCGGATGGTGATGGCGGCGGTGTTTGCTTGAACGGGCGCTTGGCTTGCCGCCAGAAGCCGGGATATGAAGAGGGAGGTGCTCCGGTTGTGTTTTTTTCTGACGTTTATGCTCGGCCAAATGATGTGGGCCGGGGAAGCCGTGCCTCGGGTTTGGACGGAGCTTCCGATGGCGAAGGGCTACTTTTGGCGGAGTTGGGAGATCGACGACGGACTGCCGCACAATCGCGTCATGGGCATCGCCCAGACCTCCGATGGCTACCTCTGGTTTGCGACGCCCTACGGGCTGGCGCGTTTCGACGGCGTGCGGTTCACGCCGTTTTGGGAAAAGATTTCCGCGACCGAGGATAACGTATGCTCGATTCTGGCGGCCCGTGACGGCTTCCTCTGGATAGGGACGATCCATGGAGGAGTGGGGCGGTGGCGGGGCGGACATTTCGAGGTCATCGTGCCGGAGTCGGCGGACGGGCGAGCGGTGAACGCCTTCGCGGAAGACGGCGACGGGGCGGTCTGGTTCGGTATGGACGGGGCGCCGCGGACGGGGCGCTGGGGCGGCGGGACGATCACGTGGTTTTCCGGGCAAGACGGGCTCACCACGGGGCGGAGAGCCGCGAGCCGGACTGCGGTGGCCGCGACGAAGACCGGCCGTCTGTGGTTTAGCAATGCGGACGCCTGCGGTTGGTTTGACGGCCGTCGATTCACGCTGGTCGATCCCGAGGCGGGTCCCTACGTCCATCTAGCGGCGGCCGGGGACGGAGGCATGTGGGCGATCCGCGGTCCCTCGCTGGTCCGCTATCACGCCGACGGACGCAAGGAGGTGATCGAGGATGATCTGGGGACGCTGTCCGTGAGCGTGTTGCTCGAGGATTCCTCCGGAGCGCTCTGGCTTGGTTCGAACAACGCGGGTCTGATCCGCTACCAAGACGGACGCTTTTCCCGGGTGCCGGTGGAAAGCGCGGTCGTGACCTTGTTCGAGGATGACGAGGGGGCGCTGTGGGCGGGGACCCTGGCCGGCGGAGCGGTGTCTTTGCGTCCGCGGCGCCTTCACTTGCGGACGCTGGGCGACGGGCTGCCGGGGGTCGATACGTATTCGATTTGCGAGGACGCCGAGGGGCGGCTTTGGCTCGCGGGAAGAAACCGGATGCTGGTGCGCGGCGACGACGCGGAGAACAGTTCCTTTTCAGCGATACCGGGGTGGGCGAACAATTGGGCGGTCATGACCGTGGCTCCCGCCGCGGATGGAGGGATGTGGCTGGGCACGCTGGGGGGGCTGGTCCGCTGGCGGGACGGCGAGTTTCGGCGCGAGTCTTTTCAAGAACCGCTCACCGCCTTGCTGACGGACCGGGCGGGGGATCTTTGGATGGCCACGACCACCGGGATGCTTTTTCGCCGCCGGGGCGGGGCGTATCTTCCGATCGAGGCGCCGGAAGGGGGGGCGCAGCTCATCGCTTTGGCGGAGGACGGCGCGGGGCGACTTTGGGCGGGCGGATTGGACGGGCGGGTTTTTTTTCGGGAAAACGATAAATTTCATCGCGTCGAGATGCCGGGCGTTGGCGTGGGCGACCCGATCCGGTTTATTATCCCGGACGGACCGGAGACGGTGTGGATCGGGATTTATCGGCAGGGGCTCTATCGCTGGAGGGCCGGCCGGGTTTCGCGGCTGCCCGAAAGCGCGGGCTTGCCGACCCGGGATGTCCGGACGCTCGCGCGGGGCGCGTTCGACGATCTTTGGATCGGCACCGCGGGCGGCCTGTTTCAGGTTTCGAGCGCCGCGTTGGACGCCGCGTGGGACGGCCGCGCGTCGAAGCTGCCGGTGCGCGCCTACGGGCGCCAGGACGGGCTGCCGAGCGCGGAGTTCGCCCTGGGCTTTCGTGGCGCCGCTGTGCGCACCCGCGACGGTCATCTGTGGTTCGCGACCGCGCGGGGAGTGGTCGATGTCGACTTGAAGGCAACCGTCGAGCAGCCGGCGAAGAGGCGGGTTTTGATCGAGGAGGTCTGGAGCGGGGACGTCTTGGTCGCGCGAGGAGGCGTGGCCGGGTCGCTCGAGCTTCCTCCTCGTGCGACGCGCTTGCGGATCAACTTCACCTTGCCGCAGGCGGGAATGGGGGAACGGCTGCGTTTTCGCTATCGTCTTTTGGGGGGCGGAGACGACGGCTGGGTGGAGACGGGAGTTCTCCGCATGGCCGCTTTTTCGCACCTGCCGGCGGGATCCTACCGGTTCGAGGTCATGGCGGGCATGGACGACGGGACCTGGATGCCGACGAGCGCGGGGGTGGATCTTATCGTGCGGGCGCGGTGGTGGGAGACGACCGCGGCCAAGGCGGCGGCGACGGTCTTCGGTCTGGGTGTGGTGGCCTGGCTGGTGCGCGGGATCGTGCTCCTGCGTGTCCGCTCCCGGATTCGCCGCCTGCAGCAAGCGCACGAGGTGGAGCGCGAGCGCGCGCGCATCGCGCGGGATATGCATGACGAGTTGGGCGCGAACCTGACCCAGATCAACATGGTCAGCCGTCTTGCCTGCATGGAGTCGCCGGAGACAGCGCGGGAGCATTTGGAGGAGATCGCCGCCATCGCGCGGCGGACGGTGGACTCGCTCGACGAGATCGTATGGGCGGTGAACCCGCGCTACGACACCTTGGCCGCCCTGGTCGAGTATCTGGGGATGTATGCGGCCGCGTTCCTGGCCTCGGTGCGGATCGCCTGCGAGACGGAGCTTCCGCGGCAACCGCCGCCTTGTCCGCTTTCCGCCAACGTCCGCTACCATCTGTTCTTGGCCGTGAAGGAGGCGCTCAACAACGTGGCGAAGCACTCGGGGGCCCGCATGGTGCGCCTGCGGGCGGATTGGGATGGCCGGCGCTTGAGCGTCGAGATTCTGGATGACGGGCGTGGTTTCGATCCGGCCGTGGCCCGGGAGGCGGGGGCGGACGGGCTGAAGAACTTGCGAGAGCGCATGAAGGAATTGCATGGCGAATGCCGAATCGAAAGCCGGGCGGGGGAGGGGACGCGGGTGGTTTTGGAGTGGCCGCTGCGGGCGGAGCGGTCCGCTTTGACCACCGAACCCGAATGATTCGGATTTGCCTCGTCGAAGACCACCACGCCACGCGCGAGACCTTGCTGAAGCTTCTTCGGCTCGCGCCGGACGTCGTCTGCCTGGGCGCCTATCCCAACGCGGAGGACGCGGAGGCGGGCATGGCGGGGAATCCGCCGGACGTCGTGTTGATGGACATCAACTTGCCCGGGCGCAGCGGCATCGAGGCGGTCGCCCGGCTAAAGCGAGCGCACCCGGGGCTCGATTGCCTCATTCTGACCACCTACGAGGACACCGATCTGATCTTCGACGCCCTGCGCGCCGGCGCGAGCGGCTACCTGCTTAAACGCAGCGCGCCGGAAGAATTGATCCCCGCCATCCGGGACGTGCATCGCGGCGGCGCGCCGATGTCGATAAAGATAGCCCGGCGCGTGGTCTCCCACTTTCACCAAATCCAGAAGCCGGCGAACGAGGTGGACATGCTCACCAAGCGGGAAAGCGAGATTCTGGAGAACCTCGCCCGCGGACTGTCCTACAAGCAGATCGCCGACCAGCTCGGGCTCAGCCCGCATACGGTGAACAACCACTTGCGCCGCATATACGAGAAGCTCCACGTGCAGACGCGCACGGAGGCGGTGGTGAAGTTTTTGAAAAAGTAAGGCCAGATCCGCCGAATCGCCGAGGATGATGGGCGGATGTTTGGCGCCCCGACGGCTCTTGTTTCGGGCAGGTCGATGGCGAGTTCGGCGGGGGCGCGGCCCGCAATGGCGAGTTCAAGTCATACCGCCTGCGCCGCGGATGTGGTTTCATGGGTCGTGTTCAACCCCTTGTTCCGCTCCGCCGTCCGGCCGGTCGCGGCCGGCCCGTCCGAAAAACTTACCCCGATGCTCCAATTGTGTTCCAGTCCAGCCAGTCCCTCGGAGGAAACCGAAATCCATTCTTCGCATGGCGAC
>CAMLNJ010000371.1 GCA_946481225.1 uncultured Verrucomicrobiota bacterium
GGTCGAATTCGGAGGGGTCGCCGGGCTTGGGGGCGTAGACGGTGGCGAAGAGGCGCTTGGCGGGGATGCCCCAGACCTTGGTGAGGAGCTGCCAGCCCCAGGTGAGCGATTCCTTCTTGAAGTAGTCGCCGAAGGACCAGTTGCCCAACATCTCGAAGAGCGTGTGGTGGTAGGTGTCGTAGCCGACGTCCTCGAGGTCGTTGTGTTTGCCGCCGGCGCGGATGCACTTCTGGGTGTCGGCGGCGCGGGTGTCGGAGGAGGGGCGCACGCCGGCCCATTTGGAGACGTCGGGCGCGCGGTCGCCGAGGAAGATGGGCACGAACTGGTTCATGCCGGCGTTGGTGAAGAGCAATCCGGGGGAGTCCGGCAGGAGCGAGGACGACGGGACGATCGTGTGCTTCTGTTGATGGAAGAAATCGAGGAAGGACTGGCGGATCTGCGCGGAGGTCATGGGCCGGGGAAAAACGGCGAGCACACGCGCGGAGGGAGGGGAGGGCAAGCCCGCAGCAAGTTCCGCGGCGGCGAGGAGGAAAAGCGACGGCGCCCGGGGGCTGTCGGGGGAATGACAGGCCACCGGAGAGACGGGTTCGGACCTGCCTTGAACCGTAACCAAGCGAGGGCAGGGGGCTGGAGCGGAAAGGAAAACCCCCTAGTTTGTTGCGTATTCTTGCGCAGGTCTTGGTCGCGTGCCATGCAAGGAGTCATCCCGACGCGGGCTTGCGCGGCGGGGTGTCGTCAGCCGGGCGACGCGCCCGCAGCCCGCTCTCCCATGCCGTTCCCCGTAACCTACGTTCGTTCCCTGCGGATAGCCGGCGCGGCCGGCGGCGTGACGGCGGCGGTGGGGATCGTGGTCTTGGCCGGCTGGATGTCCGGGTGGCGTGCGCTTACCCATATCCATTCCGGCTGGCGTCCAATGCTGCCGATCACGGCGCTGACCTTCATTCTCGCCGGGATCTCCCTGTTGGCCTGCGCGCTGGCGCGGCGGGCGCAGGAGGGGGAGCGCCGGGCGAGAAGCTGGCGTCGCGCGGCGCTGTGGCTGGGGCTGGCGGTGGGCTTCGTGGGGGCGAGGCGGCTGGTGTATTACCTCTTCGGTTGGACGAGCGAGATCGATATGCTGGGCTTCGTGCCGCACGCGGGGCCGGGGCGGATGGCGGTGTTGGCGGCGGTCGGGTTTTTGCTCGCGGGCTGGGCCTTGATCGGGACGGCGAGGCGGCAGTTCCGGCCGGCGGCGCAGGCGGTGTCGGCCTTGGTTTTCTTTCTGGGGCTGGCGGTCGCGTCCCGCTATCTTTACGGCGGTGAAGCGGCGGGGGAATCATACCCGATTTCGCTGCCCAGCGCGTTGCTGTTCATGATTCTGGGCGCGGGCTTGTTTTTCGTGCGGCCCGACGGCGGCTTCGTGATGATGTGGAATGGCGATACGGCGGGAAGCATGCTGTTGCGCCGTGTCTTTCCGGTCGTGCTGTGCGTGCCGGTCTTGGTCGGCTGGCTGTGGCTGCCGGGGGAGAGGGCGGGCTGGTATGGGCCCGAGACGGGGCTGACGGTTTTCGCGATGACGAACGTGATGATCTTCGCGACGCTCGCCTGGCACACGGCGGCGTGCTTGCAACGCGAGGACGAAAAGCGGCGGGAGGTCGAGCGGACCCTGCGCGCGGAGCGCGATCTTTCGGACGCGATCGTGGACAGCCTTCCGGGCGCCTTTTATCTTTATACGAGGGAGGGCAAATTCCTGCGCTGGAACCGCAACTTCGAGCGGGTGACGGGCTACGGCGGGGCGGAGATCGCCGGCATGCATCCGCTCGATTTTTTCCCGGAGCGGGAGCGGCCGATGTTGAGCGAGCGGATCAGGGATGTGTTCGCGACGGGCGCGTCGGAGGTCGAGGCGAACTTTCTCGCGAAGGACGGCGCGGAGACGCCGTATTTTTTTACGGGCATGACCGTCCGCTTCGGGGGCGAGACCTGCCTGGCGGGCGTAGGCATCGACATCGCGGCGCGGCGCCGGGCGGAGGACGAGGTGCGCGAGCTGAACGCCGACCTCGAGCGGCGGGTGGCGGCGCGCACGGCGGAATTGCAGGCGAAAAACCGCGAGCTCGAGACGTTCACGTATTCGGTTTCCCATGACTTGAAGGCGCCCCTTCGGGGCGTCGACGGCTACAGCCGGCTCCTCCAGGAGGACTACGGCGACAAGTTCGACGAGGAGGGGCGGCGTTTTCTGGAGGCGGTGCGGACGGCGAGCCAGCAGATGGGGCAGCTCATCGACGACTTGCTGGCGTATTCGCAGTTGGAGCGACGCGCGATGATGTTCACGCCGGTGCGGCCGAGCGCCGTCCTGGACGCGCTCCCGACCGGTTTTCAAGAGGAGATCGAGGCGCGCGGCGTGGAGTTTGTCGTCGATCTGCCGGACGCGACGGTGAAGGCGGACATGAACGGCCTGGCCCAGGTGTTGCGCAACCTGCTCGACAACGCGCTCAAGTTCACCCGCGCCGCGAAGAATCCCCGCATCGACGTCGGGGGGCGGATCGAGGAGGGCAGATACCTCCTGTGGGTGCACGACAACGGGATCGGCTTCCAGATGGAGTTCGTCGATCGCATCTTCGACATTTTTCAACGCCTGCACCGGGCGGAGGATTATCCCGGCACGGGTATCGGCCTCGCGATCGTGCGCAAGGCGGTCGAGCGCATGGGAGGCCGGGCGTGGGCGCTCGGCGAGCCGGGGCGCGGAGCCACTTTTTTTATCGAACTGCCCCTTCACTCATGAACCAGCCACCTATCTTGCTCGTCGAGGACAACCCGATGGATGTCGACCTTGCCTTGCGCGCCTTCAGAAAGCGCCGCCTCGTGAATCGTATCGAGGTCCTCCGCGACGGCGAGGAGGTCCTGGCCTGCATACCGCGCTGGGAAAGCGGCGAGACCCTGCCGGCGGTCATCTTGCTCGACCTGAAGCTGCCCCGGGTGGACGGGCTGGAGGTCCTGCGCCAGCTCAAGACCCACGAGCGGCTGCGCAGCGTCCCGATCGTCGTGCTCACCACCTCGGCCGACAACCACGACGTGAAGCGCGCCTACGAACTCGGCGCGAATTCCTATATCGTAAAACCGGTCGACTTCGATAAGTTCGTCGAGGTCGCCTCCCAGATCGAAGTTTACTGGACCGTGCTCAACTCGCGTTCGAGCTGACCCGCCACCTCGGCCCTTCCCGGCACCCACCCCCCCGGCCATGCGCATCCTCTACGTCGAAGACAACCGCCAGGACGCCGACCTCGCTTCCATCGAATTGCGGCGAGCCATCCCCGAGCTGCAACTGACGCTTGCGGCGACGCTGGGCGAGGCCCGGACCCTGCTCGAGAGGCCCGACGATTTCGACGCCGTGGTCGTCGACCTGCACCTTCCCGACGGCTCCGGGCTGGACCTCGTGGTCGCCGTGCGGGAGCGCGAGCTCCCGCTGGCCCTGGTCATGCTCACCGGTCTGGGCGACGAGCGCAGCGCGGTCGTGGCGCTGAAGGCGGGCGTCGACGACTATCTGCCGAAGCGCGGCGATTATTTGAAACGTCTCGCGGGCGTCGTGGAATCGGCGGTGGTGGCGTTTCGGGCCGGCCTGGAGCGTCGCACCCGCCCGCTGCGCGTGCTCTACGCCGAGCACTACCCGGTGGACGCCGATCTGACTCGCCGCCATCTGGAGCGGCACGCCCCCCATATCCGGCTCGATATCGCGGGGACGGCCGAGGAAGTGCGGCGCCGACTCGAGGCCGAGCCCTGCGACCACGACGTCCTGATGCTCGACTACCGGCTTTCGGGGATGAACGCGCTCGAGCTCCTGCGCTCGCTTTGCGCCAAAGGAAGGCCCCGTCCGCCGGTCGTGCTCGTGACCGGGCAGGGCGACGAGGCGGTGGCGGTCGAGGCGCTGCGCCTTGGCGTCTCGGACTACGTCGTGAAGCGGCCCGGCTACCTGCACGAGATCCCGGCCACGCTGGAGAACGCGTTCACCCGCGCGCAACTCGTCCGCGAGCGCGCCGCCTTGCGCGCGAGCGAGGCCTCGCGCCGTCTGCGCGAGGAGGCGTTGGAGGCGTTGCCGATGGGCGTGCTGTTGGCGGACGCGGAGCGCCGGATCCTCTACGCCAACCCCGCCTTCACCCGGCTCACCGGCTGGCTTCCGGAGGAGGTGATCGGCCGGAGTTGCACTT
>CAMLNJ010000372.1 GCA_946481225.1 uncultured Verrucomicrobiota bacterium
CGCTCGCCGAAAACTTCACCCACGCGCTCGTCCTCGACGCCGACGGCCAGCACCCCGTCGACTTCATCACGTCGTTCATGGCCGCCTCCGCCTCGCGGCCCGGCACCCTGATCCTAGGCCGCCCCGTCTTCGGCCCCGAGGTGCCGCTCGAACGCCTCTACGGCCGCAAACTCAGCGTCGGCCTCGTCCACCTCGAATGCCTCGGACGCGACATCGCCGACCCGCTCTTCGGTTTTCGCGTCTATCCCATCGCCGCCACCCACGAGATTCTCGCATCCATCCGCTCCGCCCGCCGCTACGACTTCGATCCCGAGATCGCCGTCCGCCTCTTCTGGCGCGGCGTCCCTGCCCTCAATCTCCCCGCCCCCTGCCGCTACATCGCCAAGGCCGACGGCGGCATCTCGCATTTCCACTACCTGCGGGATAACGTGCGCATGGTCTGGCTCCACACCCGCCTGATCACCCGCCTCCTGTTCACCTTTCCCGCCGTGCTCGCCGCCCGCCGCCGTATTCGCAACCTCACGACATAGCGATGCCCCTCCGCATCTTTCTCATCCTTGCGCTCGCCATTCTCCCGCGCCTCGCCGCCGCCGCCGATCCCTATGCCGCCGAGCTCACCCCCGCCGTCCGCGCCCGGCTGGAAACCCTCGCCCGCCCGCGCACCGTCGTCGGGGAGTTCACCGAAAGCCGCCACACCCCGCTGAAGAAAAAACCCGTCGTCGTCTCCGGCATCGTCCGCATCGACCGCGCCCGCGGCCTCAGCCTCGCCTACGACCAGCCCGGCTCGCCCGTCGTCATCCTCGACGAAAACGGCCTCCTCCTCCGCCGTGCCGACGGACGCGAACAAACCGCCCCTCCCGAGGCCGCCGACGACCTCCGCCTCCTCCACGCCCTCTTCCTCTTCGATCTCGCCACCCTGGAAAAATCCTACGCCCTCGCCGCCACCGGGTCCGCCGACGGCGCCTGGACCCTCGTCTTCACCCGCCGCCCGGAAGTCACCGCCACCTACCGCGAGCTCACCCTCGCCGGCGACGCCACCCGCCTCACCCGCATCGTCCTCGCCAAGACCCCCAACCTCCACACCGACATCGAGCTCAAGCCCCCGCAACTCGACCTAAGCTTCGCCCCCGAAGACCTCGCCCGCTACTTCCGCTGAATCCCTCCGTATTCGCATCCGCGCCCATCCGCGAAATCCGCGGTTAGAATCTTCCGCGTCCCACGCCCGCCGTGCCCCGCTCCCGCTTTCCGCTCTTTATCCTCATCGCCTTCGCCGCCCTCTGCGGCGCCTGGCTGCTGAGCCTCGATCCCAAGGCGCGTTTCACCACCGACGTCACCGAGCTGCTCCCCGCCGATGAACGCGACCCGGAGGCCCGCCTCGCGCTCTCCCTCGTTCGTGAACGCCAGTCGCGCGTCGTCCTCGCCGTGCTCGAGGCCCCCGCCGACACGCCGCCGCGCGCGCTGGCCGCCGCCGCCGAGGCCTACGCCGACACGCTCCGCGAATCGCCATCCTTCGCCGCCGCCCACCCGCTCGCCGACCGCTCCTGGCAACACGCCCTCGGCCGCGTCGTCCACGAGCGCCGCCTCGATCTGCTGCTCCCCGGCTGGCTCGCCGCACAACGCCGCGCCTACGCCGCCGAGTTTCCCTCCGCCCCGCCCGACGCCCCCGCCTTCGCCCCGTGGCTCGCCCGCCGCGCCATCGCCGCGCTCGACGCCCGCCTCGCCTCGCCCGAAGGCGCCGCCCTCTCCGAACTCGCCGCCTCCGACCCCCTCCTTCTCCTCCCGGACCTCGCCGACCGCGCCTCGGCTCTCTCACCCGTTCCACCTCCTTCTACTTCATCTTCCAACTTAAACTCGCGCGTCCACGCGTTGGTCTGGGCCGAGACCCACGCCGGCCCGCTCTCGGAGGAAGGTCAACAACCCGTCTTCGCCGCCCTCGCCGCCGCCGAGACCGCCGCGCGCGCGCAAATCCCCGCTCTCCACACCCGCTACACCGGCGTCCACCGTTTCGCCGCCGCCGCCAAGGCGTCCACCCGCGCCGAAATTTCGCGTCTCAACCTCATCGCCGTTCTCGCCGTCCTCGCCATCTCCGCCGTCTTCGTCCGGCGCGTCCTCGGCCTGCTGCACCTCATTCCGGTCCTGCTGTTCTCGACCCTCGGCGCGGTGGCGGCCACGACCGCGATTTTCCCGCGCGTCCATGTGCTCGTCTTCGTCCTCGGCTCGCTTCTCTCCGGCGTCGCCGTCGACTACGCCTTCCACCTCGTGCTCGCGCGCCGCGAGGGCGAGAGCTACCGCGCCCGCGTCCGCCGCCTCCTGCTGCCCCTGCTCGGCGGCGCCGGCACCACCTTCGCCGGTTTCCTCGCGCTCGTGTTTTCCGAACTGCCGCTGGTCCGCCAGCTCGGCGTCTACGTCGCCTGCGGCATCGTCGCCGGCCTCGGCGCAACGCTCCTCTACTTTGCCGCCTTCCCCGGCCTCGACCTCAAACCACGCCGACTCCCCCGCTTCCGCTTCACCTTAAACTTCCCCCTTAAACTCACCGGAACGCCCTTCCGCGCGCCGGTGCTTCTCGCGCTCACCGCCTTCTCGGTCTTCGGACTCTCCCGCATCCGCTGGAACGACGACCTCCGCTCCCTCGAATACCCCGCGCCCGCCCTCCGCGCCGAAGACGCGGCCCTCCGCTCCCTCTTCGGCGAACACGACGAAGGCGCGAGCCTCGTCACGCGCGGCGCCTCCTTCGCCGAGGCGCGCGAACGCTGGCAACGTCTCGCCGACACCGCGCCCGCCGACGCCGCGCTCTCCGGCCTCGCCACGCTTTTCCCGCTCCCCGCCGACTACGCTTCGGCACAATCCGCCGCCAAGCGCGCGACGCTCGCCGAGTTCTCCGCCGAGCTCGTCGCCGCCGGCAACGAAGCGGGCTACGAGGCCGACGCCTTCGGCCCCTTTCTCGGCGACCTCCGCCGACACCTCGAGACACCGCCCGCCGACTACGAAACCCTCGCCCGCGACACCCTGGATTCGTTGCCCGGCCCGCTCGGCCTCCTCGCCCACGGCGACGCCGACGGAGCCTGGTTTCTCTCGCGCGCCGCCCGGCCCTTCCCGCTCGACGCCGCGGAAGGCACGCTCTCCCTCGCCGGCATCGAGGGCCTGAACAAGCTCTTCGCCCGCTACCGTATCGCCGCCGGCAAGCTCAGCTTCGCCGGCATCGCCGCCCTCGTCGCCATCGCCTGTTTTTTCCACGGCCTGCGCACCGGCCTTCGCACCGCCGCCCTGCCCCTTCTCGCGACCGCGCTCGCCTTCGCCCTCCTCGCGTTCCGCGGCGAGCCCTTCGGACTTTTCCACCTGCTCGGCGCCCTCCTCGGGGTCTGCCTCGCCGACGACTACGCGCACTTCGCCCACGCCGACGACGGCAGCCCGAACGCCCGCGCCTCGATCCGCCTCTCCGCCCTAACCACCGCCGCGTCCTTCGCCACGCTCTCGTTCAGCGCCATCCCCGCCGTTTCCTCCCTCGGCGCCGCCGTCGCCCTGATCGTCCTCTTCGCCCTCGTCTTCGTCGAGACCGACCTCTTCTCGCTCCGCCACCATGCCTGAGTCCGCGCCCGCCACGCTCCTCACCGCCTGGAACGACACCGTCGCCACCGCGCCCGACGCGCTCGCGCTGGTCGAGGCCGCCCCTCATCACGCCTGCACCCGGTCTCAACTCGACCGGCTCTCGCACGAATTCGCCGCCGCCCTGCCCGCCTCCGTCGCGCGCCAGCGCGTCACCTTCGCCCTCCCCAACGGCACCGCCTGGTTCGCCGCCTTTCTCGGCCTCCTCCGTGCCGGAGCCACGCCCGTCCCCCTCGACCCCTCCGAGCCCGCCGCGCAACAACTCGCCCTCGCCGCCGCCGCCCGCGCCCCCTTCGCCTGGATCGACGGCCAACTCGTCCCCGTCTCCGCCTCCGCTTCCTCCGTCCGGCTCCCTGCACCCCGCTCCTCGCTCCCCGCTCTTTGCAAACTTACCTCCGGCAGCACCGGGACTCCGCGCGTGCTGCCCTTCACCCACGCCCAGATGCTCGCCGACGGACGCCACGTTTGCGCCAGCATGGGCATCACGCCCGGCGACCGTAACCTCGCCGTCATCCCCTTCGGCCACTCCTACGGGCTCGGCAACCTCGTCGTCCCGCTCCTCGCCCA
>CAMLNJ010000373.1 GCA_946481225.1 uncultured Verrucomicrobiota bacterium
GCGGCGGATAAACGAAATCCGGATCGTTGATCACGCGCAGCATACCGGTGGCGGGATCGAACTCGTAGAAGGCGCCGCCGACCGGGCGAACCCACTTGCCCGCATCGAGCGTGAAATCGGGAATGGTGAAAGACGTCCCGAAGGTCTCGTTCAGCGTGGAGACGTCCACGATCTGCCAAGAATCGCCGAGCATCGTGCTGGCCCCGGCGAGATCGAAGACGAAGTCGCCGTCGATGGTGATGGTGCCGTTGCCGGTCACCTTGTTGTTCACGCCGTTCGCGCCGATCACGAACTTGAGCGAGGCGTTATCCGCGAGCACGAGGCTGCCGCTGTTGACGGTGGTGTTGCCGGTGTAGGTGTTGGCGCCGGTGATCGTGGTCGTGCCGGAGCCCGAGAAGGTCATGCCGCCGCCGCTCGCGTTGGCGCCGGTCGTGATTGCACCGATGGTTGCGGCGGTCGACGCGCCTCCGCCGGTGAGCGTCACCGCGGTCGGGGCGACCGAGTAAGTGCCGGGGCTGCTGATTACGATGCCGCCGACCTTATAGGTGCCTTTGCCGGTGCCGTCGTCCACCATCGTCGCGTAGGCGGTCGCCGGGTTGCCCGTGCCTCCCGTGATCTTCACCAATGGCGCGCCGATATATCCCGAGCCGCCATCGGTGACCGCGATCGTGGTCACGCCGCTGCCCGTCGCCGCGGCGAGAATCTTGGCGACCGTGATGTTGGTGCCGTTGTTATCGATCGTGCCGCCACCGCCATAGACGGTGACCGCGTCGATGTTGCCGCTGGCCAGGAAATTGGCGCCGGCGTTGGTGGTATGCGCCCTCAAGGTGCCGCCGTTGAAATTGAGGAGGGCCGTCGGATTTGCGGCGGCGGCGGTGACACGCGATCCCTGGAGGAGACCGCCCGAGAGCAAGTTGATCACGCCCAGCGTGCCGGCCGTGTTCGTGACCGCGAGGTCGACGTAGTCGTCGCCCGTGACGGAGCCGTTGGCGATGTTAACCACCGATTGCGCGCCGCTGCTGTTACCCCACTGCAAGCCCAAGCGGGAGTTGTTGGCATCCGCGGCGCCGTTGACTTTGCTAAACTCCACCGAGCCTCCGGTCACGTTGAGCAGGCCGGAGCTCGTCTGGGTTCCGCGGCCGAGAACGATCCAGCCGTTCGAGGTGAAGGAGCCGCCCGACACATCCATCACACCGACCGTGTTGGGCTGGGTGCCTCCCATACCCGCCTCGTTCGCGGTCAGCGATCCGCCGGAGAGCTGATAGTAGCCATAACCACCGGAATTCGAGCCGATGCGGAGGTTATCGACACTGGCCACCTGCGTCAGCGTCAGCGTGCCGCCGCTCTGATAAACGGCACCGCCGCCCGTCCCCGCGCCGGCGTCGCCGACGAACAGGTTGAAGCGATTGGTGATATTTGCGCCGGGGGTGATTTTGAGAGTCGCGGGTGTGTTGGCCACCGTGCCGACCTTGAAGTTGGCGTTGGCGGCATTGGTGCCGACGGTGTTGGAAAGAGTCAGCGTGCCGCCGGAAACGAAGATCGCGCCCGTGTTGGTGTTCGCCCCGGAGAGTGTCAGCGTTCCGGCGCCGCTCTTGGTCAAGGCCACTTGGCCCGAGCCGTCGGCGATGACGCCGCTGATGGTCGTGCTCCCCGCGCCGGCCACCGTGAGGGTCTTTGTGCCGGTCGTCGACGCGCTGATGCCGCCCGCGATGGCAAGGCTGTTCGCGGCGCTGTCGTTGGTGAACGTGTAGGCGCCCGTGGTGCTCAGCGCAAGGTTCGCGTTGAAGAGCTGGTTGGCCGCCACCGTCGAGCCGATCGTGATGGCGTTGCCCACCGTGCCAAACGTGAGGGTCTGGCCGCCGGAGCCGATGGTGTAGGCCGCGACCGAGGCGGTGTCGAAGACGACGGAGCCGATGGTCACGCCGGCGCCGAGGTCGATGCTCGTGTTCCCTGACGCGCTGTTGAAGGTCGCGATGTCGCCCGTGCCGGGGACGGGGCTGGCGCTCCAGTTGGAGGCGTTGGACCAGGCGCTGTCGGCGGCGCCGAGCCAGCTGCCGCTGGCGGCGTGGGAGGCGGATGCGGCGGCAAGGGACGCGGCGATCCCGATGAGGACTTTTTTCGACAGCGTGCAGCGATGGCGCGGATGCGCGTGGATATCGAGGGGCATGGATTTTTGTGGGCTGATTCGTGAAGCGCGGGCCGCCTCGCATGATTTGTGATGCGAGGCGGACGGGCGCGGGGTTTCGCGAGCGACACACGGCCGACGCGGGGACCGAGAAAGGGTTTCGGGGAGCAGATTCCATCACCGTCGCTCGATGGACAATCGCCCTCCCTGTTTATCGTGTTAGCGAGCGATCCAAGCGTGTGTCCAAAAGCCGCCCGCCAGAAAGGAGAACGCATGGATTCGCGGCCTCGCCACCTGTCGCAAGATCCGCCGGAAGAGGAGATCCCGAACAAGGCGGGAACAGAGCGCCGCCGAAACACCGCACGCGGCGACGAGCGCGTGCGCGTGGTCCCGCGCCAAGCGCGCTTCCGCGCGAAAGCGAAACGGCGCCCCCTTCCCTCCTCCGGAGACGACTATTTCACGACGACCTCGGCCGCTCGCAGGGCGTCCAAAGTCACGGAGGGGCCGCCAGAATGGATTTGAAGAATCTGCGAGGGAGTCAGCATGCCTGAATAAATCAGGAAGGAGCGGATGTTCACCGGCGCGCTGCCATCGTTCCGAAACGCGGAATTTTGGACGCCGCCGATGGCAAAGCCATTGGTGAGGGCCGAGAGGCCGTTGAAACGGGAGGCGTTCATTGTTCCGACGTAGAGCCCGTTCAGATACGCGGTCATCACACGGCTCGTGCTGTTGTAGGTGATCACGTAGTCCTGCGCGGAAAGGAGTGTCATGCCTGTCCCGGCGATCACGTCCATGGTCGCCCCCCACCGGCCGCCATTGCCAAGAACGGGCCGCAGAAACGTGGCCTTCCTCCCCAGGTTGTTGTAGCCGAGAAACAGCGCCTGATCACCCTGCAAGCTGTCGTCGACGCTCGCCGAGGTGGTGCCGCCGTAGAGCATGGTGTCCGCCATGGCCTCCAACGAGGTGATAAACCAAATCTGCAGCGTGAAATCGCCCGTATATGCGGCGAGCGCAGACGCGGGAATGAGCACGCCCGTGTTGGCCGCACTTTGCTCCGTGCCGATCGTAAGCCCCCATTGGTTCAAGGTGGCGCCAACCGGTTTGAGCAAAGCGGGGACGCTGCCATGGACGTTGCTTGCGATGCTCGCGCCCGGGGCGATCGAGCCGTAACGGGTAAAGTCGAAATAGGACTCAAGCGTCGCGGCTCGCCCGGGCGCGCCCGGCAAAACAGCTCCAAGCACAAGCAAAGCGAAGACGCGGGGTGATTTCATAAAACAAGGAGGTGCGATAAACCGAAGGCGCGGACGCTGTCCGCCCGCGTTCATCCGACAAGGTCCCGGCCGGTTTAACCAATTAGCCGTCCGGCTCCCTCCCCGGTTTTCGGCGGCCCCGCCCTGGCAGCGCATCTTCGCCTTCGGCACCGGCACGAACAACCACATGTATCTTACCACCGGGTATACCGCCACCGCGCCCAACGCCGCCAAGCTCCACTTCGGTATCCGCACCCCTTCCCTTGCCGAGCAGAGCATTGGCGCCACCCCCGGTCCGCTTTCGCTCGATCTTTAGTGGAAGCCGCACCCGACCTCGACTACGGCACGACCTGCTACTACGTCGTCTCGGCCGGAAACTCCGTCTACGAGAGCCTCTTCTCCGCCTCGCTCGCTCCGGATAACAGGATAGTCCGCCCGCCTCGTTGCGATCGCGACCCGCCGCGCACATCATCCGGATACCCCACGGATTCGCCGCCATCCGGCCACGTCCGTGCCCCACCCCGACATGCGTATCCCAGCTCTTGGCCGTGCCCTGAAGGCACGCGCCGTCTGCCTGCTCGCGACCCTCTCCGGCCTTTCCGCCCAAGCCCATGCCTCCACCCACCCCTGCATCCCGGCGCCTTGGCCTCGCGCCTTGACACGTCCCGTTCCCCTCTCCCCGAGCCCCTCCGCTCGGAGGGGCTCGGGGCTCTCATTCCTTCAGACTTTGGCCGAATCCGGTTTGGTGTAGGCCAGACCGCCGGTCTGGCGGCCTTGGCGGTCGGCCTCCCCAG
>CAMLNJ010000374.1 GCA_946481225.1 uncultured Verrucomicrobiota bacterium
CATATCAAATTGGCCAGCAATTATTAGGCCAAATTTATGGCTAAGTCCGACAGGCGACTAGCGCGTTTCAAATACAACTGTAGCCGCGCCCGTGTCGGACGAGTTGCCCGATACCGAGGGCACGGCCGACACGGCCGTGGCTACAACTTTATTTGAACTGCGCTAACCCGCGTCTCCGCGCCTCTGCGTTAAAGATCAGCCTTACCCGCGCATCAGGAAGCGCAGCGCGCGTTGGTGGGCGTTGAGGCCCACGTCCTCCGAGAGGTCGAGGAGAGTGTCGAGCAGCAGCGCGCAGGCCTCGTCGGCGCGACCGGCGCGCTTGAGGGCGACGGCGAGATAGGCGGCGAATTCGGCGTTTTCGGGAAACTGGGCTCGGGCGCGCTCGAGCCCGGCGGCGGCTTCCGCGGCGTGTCCGAGACGAAGTTGACAGGCGGCGCGGCCGGCGAGCGCGTTGGCCTGCTCGGCAGGGGTGGAAAGGCCGAGGGCGAGGGCGCGTTCATAGGCGGCCAGAGCGCCGGCGTCGTCGCCGCGCGACACGTGCGCGAAGGCGATTTCGGCGGCGATTTCGGGCGTGTGCGGAAAGCGGGCGTCGAGCGCCTTGAGCGCGGGCAGCACGTGGTCGGTGCGTCCGCCGTGGCGGGCGCCGACGATGGCGTCGAGTTCGGTCTTCCAAGCTTCCATGCGGCACAATCGCGCCGCGCGCGGAAGATGTTCAACGCCGAAGGCTGCGCGGATCTTGCCGGGCGGCCCGCGGGGAGCTTGGCTGCGGGGATGGTCAAAATCACCGGCACCTACGAGGGCGAGCTGCACTGCACGGCCCGCCATGAACCCTCCGGCGACACGCTCGTCACCGACGCGCCGCGCGACAACCAAGGCCGCGGCGCGGCCTTTTCCCCGACGGATCTCGTGGCGACAGGCTTCGTCACCTGCATCGCCACCACGATGGCATTGATGGCCCGCAAGCATGGTCACGAGCTCGGGCCCCTCCGCTACGAGGTGACGAAGGAGATGACCGCCACGCCGCCGCGTTCGATCGCGCGGCTCGCCGCCACGATCTGGCTGCCCGCTTCGGCGCGCGCCGTTCCGGAGGGCGAGCTGGAGCGCGCCGCCCATGGTTGCCCGGTGCATCGCAGTCTAGCGCCCGAGGTGAAGAAGGACGTGGTTCTTATCTGGGAGTCCGCGTCCGGTCCCTCATGATCGAAAAACCGGCGAATCGCGGGTAACTGACTTCGGAAGCGAGGCTTGGGTTATTTTTTGTCGGCATCCGGTCCGTATCGCTGAAAAGACAGGAAAACCAAGGATCTTGCGGAACTCTTTCGGGGAGCCCGAGTCGTAGATCGGTTTATGCGCTTTCGTTTCTTTCCCCGTCCCGCGCTGCGACTCCTCGGTGGCTTGCTTGCTTTTGGGATCGCCGCGTCGGCCGCGGGCGCCGCGCCCACGACGGGGCCGGAGAAGTGTGCGGGCGCGGTGGAGTCCGAGCCAAGCGCGTGCCTGCTGCGTCGGCTGAAGCATGCGACGGAGGTCGAGCTATGGCTCGGGCGCGAGGTGCCCGAGGGCCTGACGCTCGCCGAGGCGCCGGAGTTTTTCGCGGCGGCGGACGAGGTGTTTTTCAGCGAGGAGGAGAACCTCTTCGTTTATGCCTATCGCTCGGCGGAGACGGGACGATGGATCGCCTGGGTCGCCTTCGACGCGGACCGGACCGGCGTGGTGCATACCGCGGCGATCGATCTGGATCGCTGAGCCGGGCGACGTCCGGCGCTTGTGGTCGCGTTCCGTCCCCGGACGTGGTGCGACGGCAGAATGGCAGACCACCGGGGGCTGCGTCTGGAGCTGATCAGGTAAGACTCGAGATCGGAGGACAGGCAGGAGTGCCTGTCTTACCGAGGCGGCGACGGTGGAGCGGTGGTCTTGGCCCCGGGCGATATGGATGGAGGATCGCCGGCTACTCTTGGGCGGAGAGCTCGGCGGAGCGGGCTTTGCTGGCGAGGGCGGTGTCGCGGAGGAGGCCGCGGAAATCGCGCGCGGCCATGACCTGCAGGCCGGCGTAGGTGGTGCCTTTTGGCGAGGTCACCTGATTGCGCAGCTCCTCGGGTTCGGTGCCGGTATGGGCCATGAGCTTGGCGGCGCCGACGACCGTCTCGACGGCGAGGAGGTGGGCGGTTTCGCGGGCGAGGCCGCAGGCGACGCCGGCCTCGCGGAGCGCGGCGGTAAACTCGAAGACAAAGGCCGGGCCGCAGCCGCTCACGGCCATGAGGGCGTCGATCTGGTCCTCGGGCAGCTCGATCTCCCGGCCCATCGCGCGGAGCAGGCCGACGACGGCGGCGCGGTCGGCGGACGCGAGTTCGCGGAGCGCGGCCCAGCCGGTGACGCCCGCGCCGATGGCGGCCGGGGTGTTGGGCATCGTGCGCACGAGGTTGCGGGCGTGCGGGAAGGTCTTGGCCAGACGCGCGAGCGTCTTGGCGGCGAGGACGGAGAGGACGAGTTTGCCCCGGGTGAGCTCGGCGAGGCGCGGGTCGGCCCCGGCGAGGTGCTGGGGCTTGAAGGCGATGACGACGAGGTCGGCGTCCTTCACGAGATCGGGCAGATCGGCGGCCAGACGCGCGCCGGTGCGGGCGGCGAGCGTGGCGGCGCTGGGCCCGGAGCCGCCGAGGACGGCGATGTCGGTCGGCGTGGCGGCCTTGGTGGCGAGGAGGCCGTCGATGATGGCGGAGGCCATGCGGCCGGCGCCGAGGAAGGCGATTTTGCGGGACATGCAGAGAGGGGGCGAAGAGGGCTTGGGTGGAAAGAGGGAGGAGGAACCGGACCACGGGCGAGACGCCCGTGCCACGACGGATCGGGCGCGGAGCGAACCCACGGGCGAGACGCCCGTGCCACACGATCAGCCGGTGGGCCGGCGGCGGCGTTCGACGGGGTGGGTGAGGATGGCGGCGGCGCCGCCGCCGGGACGGTCCTCGAGCACGAGATCGCCGCCCATGTTGCGGAGCGCGTGTCGGGCGACGGTGAGGCCCATGCCGACGCCGACGGTGTTTTTGCTGCTGATAAAAGGTTCGAACATGTGATCCCGAAGCTGCGGGTCGATGCCGCGGCCCCGGTCCTCGATACGCAGGCAAAGGATGCGGCCCTCGATGCCGGCGGCCTCGATGAAGGAGGCGCGGATCGCGATGGGACGCGGCCCCTCGAAGGCTTCGCCGTAGCTTTCGCGGGCGTTGGCGAGGAGTTTGCCGAGGGCGTCCTCGAACATCTCCATGTGGGTGTGGATGAGCACGGGGCCGAGCGGATTCTCGACCACGATCTCGTCCTGGTGGCGGTGTTCGGCGCGAAAGCGGCGGATGGCGGCGTCGAGCAGATCGTCGAGCGCGCAGGGGACGGTGGGGAGGCGCGATTTGACGACGAGCGAGGTGAGCTGGCGGATGATGCCGACGATGCGCTGCACGGCGGCCTCGAGGTTGTCGGCGTTGGCGCGGACGGAGTCGGGCTTGGCGGCCTGGGTCTTGATCAGGTCGAGGTAGCCGAGGACGACGCCGAGGAGGTTGTTGAGATTATGCGCGATGCCTTGGGTGATGGCGCCGATCGACGCGGCGCGGCGGGCCTCCTGCAGGCGGCGCTGCAGGTCGAGCATGTCGCGGTTGACCTGGACGACGCGGAGCTGGGTCTGGACGCGTGCGATGGTCTCGTCGAGGTCGATGGGCTTGGTGATGTAGTCGACGGCTCCGACGCCAAGGCCGGCGAGGCGGCCTTCCTTCGAGCTGCGGGCGGTGATGAAGATGACCGGGATGTTCTGGTGCGCCCCGCTGGCCTGGAGGCGCTGGCAGACCTCGATGCCGTCCATCTCGGGCATCATGACGTCGAGGAGGATCAGGTCGGGACGCTCGCGCTCGACGAGGTCGAGGGCCTCCTGGCCGCCGTAGGCGGGGATGACCTGGATGTTTTCGCGCTCGAGGGCGCGCTTGAGCAGTTGGACGTTTACCGGCTGGTCGTCCACGACGAGGACGCGGGGTTTGGTCATGGGCGAATGGAGCGGGGAGCGAGGAGCGGGGAGCGAGGGGCCGGAAGCGAGCGAGAGGGCGGGCGCCTGACAGGATGCGCCGTCGTCATGCGCTGGCGAGGCGGCGGGCCTTCAGCGTGTTTTGCATGAGCATGCAGACGGTCATGGGGCCGACGCCGCCGG
>CAMLNJ010000375.1 GCA_946481225.1 uncultured Verrucomicrobiota bacterium
CCGGGCCGTCGTTTCACGCGGGGTTACATCGCCGCCGGCGCGGTCGCCATCGCCGCCCTCACGCCGGCCCTTTCGCCCTTCGAGCGATTTCCGGCCTGGGGCGGGCAGGAAAACGCCCCCGCGTTCTCGCCCGTGCTCGGCCTCGGCCTGCTCGCCTTCGCACTCTCCTCGATCCCGCCGCTCGCCCGGGGTCTCCGCGCCGGGCCCCCCAAGCTCCGGCGTCGCGCGCGGGTGATGGCCTCCCTCGCGCTCCTCCTCGCGCTGGCCGGCCTGAACGACCTCCTCCCGCTCCTGGGCGCAGAGCACTATCCCTTCACCGCCACCCACGTCTCGCCGCTCGGCATCTGGGCCCCCGCCGCGTTCATGGCCCTCCTCGTCCACGGCCTCGCGACCGATCAGTTGATCGAGCTGCGCATCGCGCTCGGGCGCTGGCTGGCCGCGTTTCCCCGCTCCGCGTTTTTCCTGGGCATCTGCGCGCTCGTGCTGCTCCTCGTCAACGCCTGGCGTCCCGACCTCCTGCCCGCCCCCGCGGCATTCATCTGCATCGCGGTCGTCGTGCTCGGCCACCTGGCCACCGGCTTCTTTTCCCCGCGCTCGCTCACCCACCACGCCGACCGCCTGCGCAGCCGCGTCTATGGAGGACGCTTCGCCTACCTCGAAAAAATCCGCGCCCTCCCCGCCTTTGTCCGCGGCCAAACCGACCTCGCCGCCGGGCTTGATCGCGTCTGCCGGGAACTGCGCGAAACCCTCGGCGTCGATTTGGTCGAGGTCTGGTATCGCGACGCGAACGGCGAGCCGCAGGTCACGCCCCCGCGGCCCGGCCTCAACGACATCACCCGCCTCTCCCGCTGGGACGACGTCGTCCGCGAGGCGCGCCGCTGGCGTGATCGCGAAGACCTGTGGGTCATCCCCCTCCAGTCCGGCAGCGCCGAGCCCGCCGGTTATCTCCGGCTCGTCTCCACCGGCTGGAGCCTGCAACTCAACGAGCTCGACCGCGAGGCCATCGTCGAGCTCGCCGGCGCCGTCCTCCACCAGGTGGAGCGCGAGGTCATCCGCGTTTCCCTCGACCTCCGTCAGGTCAACGAGGCCAAGGACCGCTTCCTCGCCAGCATCAACCACGAGGTGCGCAATCCCCTCAACGGCATCACCGGCCTCCTCCACCTCCTTCGCCAGGAGGGCCTGCGCGGCCGGCCCGCCTACTTGATCGGCACCCTCAACACCTGCGCGGAACAACTCGTCGCGACCATGGACGACGCCCTCGATTTCGCGAGCCTCACCCAGGGCCGCGCCGTCGCGCGCCCCACCCGCTTCGAACTCGGCGCCCTCGTGCGCGGCAGCATCGCCCACCACTCCATCGCCGCCGGCGACCGCATCCTCCTCCGCCTCCCCCCGGAGGAACACTGGCTGCGCGGCGACGCCGGCAAGCTCCGGCAGATCATCTCCAACTATGTCGGCAACGCCCTCAAATACGGCCAGCCGCCCCGCGCCGAATTGCGAGCCCTCCTCCGCCCCCTCGGCCCCGACCGCCAGGAACTGCGCATCGAGGTGCTCAACCCCGCCGCCCCCGCCCCCGGCGAAGACCTCGCCGAATGGTTCCGCCCCTTCCGTCGCGGCCAACGCGCCGCCGAGATCGGCGCCCCCGGCTCGGGCCTCGGCCTCGCCATCTGCCAGCGCCTCGCGGAGGCGATGGAGGGCTCCGTCGGCGTCCGCCGCGAAGCGGACCAGCTCGTCTTCTGGCTCGCCGTGCCCGTGGGTCCCGCCGCCCCGCCGGACGATCCCGAACCCGTTTTTCCGCCGAACGCCGGAAACGCCGGCCGGACCTTTCAAGTCCTCGCCATCGAGGACGAGACCTACAACCGCCTCATCCTCGGCCATCACCTTCGCGCCTGGAACCTCGAAGCCGACTGGGCCGGCAGCGGCGCCGAGGCCGAGGAGAAAATCCGCGAGCGCCGCCCCGACCTCGTCATCATGGACTGGCTGCTCGGCGACACCGACGGCGCCACGCTTTTGCCCCGCCTGCTCGCCGTGTATGCCGACGATCCCCCGCCCATCATCGTGCTAAGCGCCTACGCCACCGACGAGAAGGAGAGCCAGGCGCTCGCCGTCGGCGCCCGGCGCTTTCTCAGCAAGCCCCTCCGCCCCGACGCGCTCTGGGAGGCCGTGCGCGACGCCATTCCCGCCTTGGCCGCGACGGAACGACAGGCGCCGTCGCTGGCCGATTTCCCCGTCGACCGCGCGCAACTGGAGCAATCCCTCCGCGACGAATGGCGGTCCGTGCTCGCCCTCTGGCGCGAGCAACCCGCCGAGGCCGTCAACCACGTGCATCGCATGCGCGGCCTCGCCCGCTACCTCCCCGCCTCCGATCTGCCCGCCGCCTTGCGCGACCTCGAAAAGGGCCTCGCCGACGGAGCCGCGCCCCAAACAATCGAGGCGGCGCTCTCCGCCGCCACCCCCGTGCTCGAAAGCCTCTTCGCGGTGTCGTCCGCCGGGGGAAAAAGCTGATCGCTTCACCGCTCGAGGTGGACGCGCACACTGCCGGTCCCTCCACCCATGGGGAAGGACGTTCGCGCCCAAGTCGCGCGCGCAGGGACGCGCACGCTCACCGCAGAGTCCAAAACTCACGCGATGATTGGCTTTATGGCGAGAGATCGACTCTGAGACGAATGAAGCGTCGCGACGAGCCGGAGAGGATCGTCTGATCGCGCACCGTCACTTGCTCGCGAGCGGCGTCGAGCGGCACGACCGCCACGGTCTCGACCACGTCCGACCCCGAGCTCCATGCGCCGAAATCTCCCGAGACTTCCGGGACGCAGACGATATCGGGCGCGTCGGTGCGACGGATATAGGTCAGCGTCAGCCGGCCGGCGTTCAGGCCAGGCGCGGGAATGCCGACACCGACAGAGCCGGCATCGGCATTATCGAGCGGATCGAGTCCGAGGGCGTATTCGAGCAGGTTGGGCAACGAGTCCCCGTCGGGGTCCGCGGCCGGACCGGAAACCGCGGGATCGCCGAGTTGCCAGGAATCGAAACGACGCGCCAAAAACCCGGGAAACGAGTCGGCGGCCACGACGGCGGCCAGCGAAAATCCGTCGCCCCCGGCGACGGCGAACACCTTTCCAAGTCCGCCGGGAAGCGAGGTCTGACCGGCGGCGTTACCGCCCCAGGCGACCAAGACTCCATCATGTCGAACCGCCAGCGAATGCGTGCGCCCGGCCGCCAAGGCCACGACGTCGGCGAGACCCGACGGGGGAGCGCCATAGGCGGCGTCGCCCCAATCCGCCACCGAGCCATCCGCCCGAAGGGCCAGGCTGTGGACTCCGCCCGCGGCCGCGGCGACGGCTGTGGTCAACGAAGGGGCGGTTGACTGGCCGTTCGAGTTGTAACCCCAAGCCACGCCCCCTCCGTCCGCCTTGATCGCGACTGAGTGATAAGCCCCGGCGGCGATGGCGACGACGTTCGAAAGCCCCGCGGGGACGGTGATCTGGCCGAAATCATTGCTCCCCCACGCGACGACGGTGCCATCCGCCTTCAGGGCGAGATTGTGAAGGCCGCCCGAGGCGATGGCGATGACGTCGCCCAAGCCGGACGGAGGCGCCCAGTAGCCGGAGGAGCCCCAGAGAACCACGGTGCCGTCGGCCCGCAGGGCGAGCGAGTGGTAGTTGCCCGCGGATACGGCGACGGCATCGGACAAATCCCAAGGCGCACTCGCCTGCCCGTCGCTGTTGTTGCCCCAGGCAACGACCGTTCCATCGGCCTTCAAGGCGACCGCGTGCTTGCCGCCGGCCGGCGCGGCCAACGCGACCACGTTCGAAAGTCCGCCGGGAATAGAAGTGCCTACCGGCCCCGAGCCCCAGCCGACGACGGCGCTGGCGACGGGTGCGATGTTGACGAAGCAGATCGCGCCGCGGCGAGTGCCGGCTGCATTGGTTACCGTCGCCCAATACGCGCCGGCTAGGGCGGGCGTGGCCGCCGCGCTCGCGTAGCTCGCCGAGGTGGCGCCGGAGATCGGGCGCCCGTTCCGATACCACTGGTAAGCCAAGGGACCGGCGCCGGTGGCGGAGACCGCCAAGGCGAGCGGTTGCCCGGGCAGGAGACACCGACGCGCGGGCCCCACGAGAGCGACGACCGGCAGCGGCTGCACGACAAGCGCGGCCGCGCCGCTG
>CAMLNJ010000376.1 GCA_946481225.1 uncultured Verrucomicrobiota bacterium
TGGCGCTGGCGCTGGCGCGCGAGCTGCGGCCGGCGCTGGAGCATTTGCGCGCGGCGCTGGCGGCGAAGGCGCGGGAGTTCGAGGCGGTCATCAAGATCGGGCGCACGCATCTGATGGACGCGACGCCGCTCACGCTCGGGCAGGAGTTTTCCGGTTATGCGGCGCAGGTGGCGAAGGCGGCGGAGCGGACGGATCGCGCGGTGTTCGCGTTGCGCGAGCTGGCGGTCGGCGGGACGGCGGTGGGCACGGGGATAAACTGCGATCCGCGCTTTGGAGCGGCGGTGGCGAAGATCTTGGCGGAGGAGACGGGGTTGGGCTTTGTCGAGGCGGCGAACCATTTCGAGGCGCAGGCGGCGCGCGATGACGCGGTGGAGGTGGCGGGGCAGCTGACGGCGATCGCGGCGGGCCTGATGAAGGTGGCGAACGACGTCCGGCTGCTCGGTTCGGGGCCGCGGGCGGGGTTGGGCGAGCTGAGGTTGCCGGCGACGCAGCCGGGCTCGTCGATCATGCCCGGAAAGGTGAATCCGGTGATGAGCGAGATGCTGGCGCAGGCGTGCATCTATGCGCAGGGGCACGCCTCGATGGTGGCGGCGTGCGGGAACGCGGGGCATTTCGAGTTGAACACGACGCTGCCGTTGATCGCGCACGCGCTGCACGAGGGCATCCGTGTGCTGGCCGCGGGGGCGCGGCGCTTCGCGGACGCCTGCGTGGCGGGACTGGAGGCGGACGCGGAACGGTGCCGGGAGCTGGTGGATCGTTCGCTGATGCTGGCGACGGCGTTGAATCCAAAGATCGGATACGACGCGGCGGCGGCGGTGGCGAAGGAGGCGCACGCGACGGGGAAGACGTTGCGGGAGGTCGTGCTCGAGCGCGGGCTGATGAGCGCGGCGGAGCTGGACGCGACGCTCGATCCGCTGGCGATGACGCGGCCGGGCGGGCGTGGCGGCGACGGCGGCTGATGTCATTTCCCGTTCAGCCTCTGGAAACAGCGACCGCCGGGAGGCGTGCAGGCCGGCGGCCTGGCCGCCCGACCGGCGGTCGGGCCTACAAGACGGAAATTACAAAGCGGAAATGGATCCGATGGCGCCTATCTTCCCGAAAGCCAGAGGGCATGAGGAAGCGGTGTTCCCGTCCTGACGCGCCCGACACGGGCGCGGCTACAGCGAAGAAATCAGCCTAGATCCGGCGATAGCCCCGGCGAAAGATCGGGCAAGATGGTGAGGCAGATGGTGATCGCGGCGGCCCGAAGGCGCACCTGGAAGGTGCGTCAAGCGGCCGACGCGATCAGCAGATGCTCAGCAGGTTGCACGAGATGAGTCGCGGCTATCGCCGGTTCTAGGATCAGATCGTTCTTTCGGCGATGCGGCGGATCTCGCGGGCGATGCCTTCGGAAAAGGCGAGGAAGGCGGAGATGGCCGCGTAGGCCACCGTCAGAAAAACCAGCCATGCCAGCAGCAAGGCCGGGCTCGAGCGGAGGGAGCCGGAGAGCAGGACGATGGCGAGGCCGGCGATGCCGCCGAGGGCACCGAGTCCGGTGAGGATGACGGTGATCCAGCGGGCGGAGTTATTTCCGCGGGCGAGGAAGATCGTGAGCACAAGCGTGAGAAAGAGACGCCAGCCACGAATGAGCCCGGGCTCGCCGTCGTCGAGATATTGGAGGAAGACGAAATTCATCACCGCGATGAGCAGGAGGAGCGCGGAAACAGTGAGGAGCCGCCGGCGTTTCTTCATCCGAACGGGCCTAATCGTCTTTTCGTCGGCCTGAAAGGAAGTTTTTGTTTCAAAATGGCTTGCGGCTCGCGGCCGTGTCCCGGGGGCGGCGGGGCGGGCGGCTCGCGCGGATCAGGCCGTGTCGGACGAGTTGCCCGATATCGAGGGCACGGCCGACACGGCCGTGGCTAACTGCGCTAGGCGGCGAAGGAGTCGCCGAGGATGCGCAGGACGACCGACTGGGCGGGCTCGGGGAGCGGGTGTTCCTTTTGCAGGAGTTCGGCGCGCGCCTGGAACTCGGGAAGGATGTCGGGGCGGACGCGCTTCATCGCCTTGAGCGTGTGGGCGAAGACGAGGCGGACGGGAAGGTTGTCGGGCTGTTCGAGGCAGAGGCCGAGCTGGCCTTCGAGGATCTCGCGTTCGCCGTGGAGGGGAGATTTGCCGGGCTCGATGCCGGCGGTGCGCACGGCGAGGAGTTGTTCGAGGCGGAGCAGGTAGTCGGAGCTGGGAACAGGGAGCGGGGCGCCGGGAGCCGGAAGCGCGTGGGCGATGTCGGCGTGGGCGGAGAGCGCGTCGTGGAGGGCGCGGGTGAGGGCGGGGAGGGACTGGCCGGGGTCCGCGGGGGGGCAGGGGATGCTTGCGGTGGCGAGGCAGGCGGCGTCGATGGTGCGGACGAGCCGCAGCTCGATCATCCATGGTTCGGCGGTGCAGCGGAGATGGGTGACGACGAGGTAGTCGGCGGCGTCGTCGGGGACGACGGCGCGGGCGTGGCGAGAGGCGGTGGCGTCGTCCCAAGGGGCGCCGCCGAGGATGAAGCCGGGGCGGGGTTTCACGAGCCAGGGCACGAGCACGCGACCGAGGGCGGGGGTGGCGAGCTCGACGTGTTCGGCGAGGTAGAGGGGGAGGGCGCGGGAGAGGCGGCCGGTGGCTTCGGCGAGCTGCATCCGGCCGTGCTGGGCGGCGCCGGGCGACAGCTCGACGCTGGCCCCGAGGAAGGCGACGAGCGGGGCGTCGTCGGCTTTGGCGGCGAAGAGTTCGGCGGCGGGGGACTCGGGCGGGAGCCAGACGGGGCCTTCGACGGCGAGCAGGGTGACTTCGAGTTTTTCGGGGGGCTGAGAGCCAGGGGAAGGCTGAGCTGGAGCGGAGGCCGAGCCGGGGCTCGGCGTTCCCAGGGGGGAGGGCGCGACCGAGGCGGAGACGCGCGGGGGCGAGGGCGGGGCGGAGTCGATGGCGAGGCGGCTTTTGGCGATCTCGGTGTCCCAGAAGGCGAGAGGCTGCTTCCAATCCGGGCGCCGGGCGGCGTAGAGGCGGTCGAGAAAGCGGCGGGCGGCGTCGAGCTGGCCGAGGTCGTGGTAGGCCTTGAGGATGTTGAGGCCGGTGGGGAGGCCGTGCTTGGCGACGTCGTAGTAGGGCGCGGCGAGCCGGAGCAGCTCCGGCAGGTGGGCGTGGTTGCCCAGGTCGCCGCTCATCTGCTGGAGGAGATCGGCGGGCACGGGGCGGGGCGCGCGGTCGAGGGCCTCCTCGTAGAGCTTCAGGGCGTCGGCGAGGTCGCGTTGCTCCAACCGGTGGCGGGCGAGCCAGAGGCGGGCGCGCCAGGAGTCGGGCAGCTCGGCGACGCGGTGGAAGGCGTCGAGCGCGGCCTGCTCGCCGTGCTGCTCGCGGTGGTGGGCGGCGAACCAGGCGAGGGCGTGGTCCTGGTTGGGATCGAGGGAGAGGGCGCGCCAGAGGAGATCGAGGGCGGAGGCGGGGTCGCCTTGGGCGGCGCGGGCCTTGGCGAGGTTGGCGAGGGCGAGGGCGCGCTCGCCGTGCCTGGCGGTGAAAGCGTTGAGAACGGCCTCGGCGTCGGCGGGCTTGTCGAGCGCGAGAAGGGCGGCGGCGTGGAGGACGTGGCCGCGCTCGGGGTTGGCGTCGGTGGCGGCGAGGTGCGCGGCGGACTCGAGCACCTCGGCGGCGAAGCCGTCGCGGAGAGACTGGGCGACGAGGGCGGCGAGGGGATCGGGCTGGTCGCGGACCTTGGCGAGCTGCTCGGGAAGGACCTTCTCGCGCCAGTCGGTCTTGGAGATCTGCATCTCGCGGCCGTAGGCGTCGTGGACGCGGATGGAGTCTTGATGAGGCTGAGGGCCGCCGGGGCCGGATGACTGAGGGGAGTCGGAGCCGGCGGATGGAGCGGGCGACGGGGTGGGGGAGGCGGGTTTTTGGCCGAAGAGCTTGCGGAGGAAATTCACGGGAGGCGGGGAGGTGGGGAAAGGGGAATGAAATGCAGCGAGGCGCGGGGCGTTCGGCAAACACTTCGAGGGGACGGGGCGGAACCACGGAGGGGCGGTCGGAGCGGGAAATGAAAAAGCCCCGCGTCGTTCGGGACGCGGGGCTGGGCGGAGCTCTTGGAGCGTTTCGAATTGAATTGTAGCCGCGCCCGTGTCGGGCGCGTTCCGATTATCGAGGGCACGGC
>CAMLNJ010000377.1 GCA_946481225.1 uncultured Verrucomicrobiota bacterium
TCGCGGCCTGGGCGTCGCCGATCTTGAGCCCGGCCACCGCCACCTCGCCGACCAGGGAGAGATTGATGCGCCCCTGGGAGTCGATGCGAGCGATCTTGGACAGCTCGGGCTCGCCGAAAATGGTGACGCTGATCTGGTCGGTGTTGGTCAGCACGTAGGCGGGGGAGGCGGTGGTGCCGGAGGCGGGGCGCGGCGCGCTTTCGTTTTCCGCGCGCGCGCCGAAGGCAAACGCGGACAGAAAAACGGCCAGGATGACGCGGAGGACGAGAAGGGGGCGCATGGCGGACGAAGGGGCGGGGTTTCCGGACTCTTTACCAGCGGGTGGACAAGGTCACGCCGAAGGAGTGGCGGGCAAACGAGTAGTCGGAGAGGTCGGACCAGTTGCGAAAATAGGTGTAGTTGGCACCGAGCGTGAGGTGGTTGTTCACCGTGTAGTTGGCGCCCACGCCGGCGGTGAGGTAGTGGTCGTTTCGGTCCTGCCCCTGGAAGCCCTCGGTGGGGCCGGAGGCGTCCTTGGCGAAGCCGCTGAGAAACTCGGTGTAGCCGGCGCCCACGTTGGCCGTGGTCGAGAATTTCACGGTATGGGAGAATTTGCCGGTGAGATCGACGCTGGAGGTGCTCGTCTCGAAGTTCGACGAGGTGGTGCCGAAGTCCCGGGCGAGCGCGAGCGTGTAGGTGGCCTTTTGCGAGGCGGGCCAGGTGCCGGAGAGCGAGACGTAGAGTCCGTCGTTGGAGCCGTCGGGAATGGCGTCGGGGTAGCGGATGGTGTGGCTGGTCCAGCCGACACGGGCGTTGCCGCTCAACTTGCTGAGGATGCGGCCGGCCACGCCGACATACACGCTGTGGTCGAGGCTCGATGAGAGGAACTGGGCGTCGGACTGGCGGTAGCGGTAGCCGGCGAGGAGGTCGCGGTCCGAGCGCCAGCTGTAGAACAGATCCGTGCCGACGGTGTAGGTGTCGAGGTCGGACAAGAGGTCGGTCTCGTCGGAATAATCGACGCGCGTCCAGCCGATGTTTCCGGCGATGGAATAGCGGTCGATGACGGGATAACGGAGATTCAGGTTCACCCCGTGGGTCCAAGAGTCGGTGCGCAGGCCGACGGTGGGATCGGGGCTGGATTCGCGGCGGGCGTGGAGCTGGACGGCTCCGGTGGTGCGACCGGTGCCCTTGGAAAACTCGAGCGAGGCGGAGGGGTTGAGGAAATCCTCGGTGGAGTAGGTGGAGAAGCGGCCGAAATCCCAGCCGAGGGATCCGTTCACGCCGATGAGACCGGCCTTGCGGGCGTATTCGAGACCGGCGCCGCCGCTGATCACGAGATCGTCCTGGCCGGCCTTGGAGGTGTAGACGTTGGAGTCGTAACCGGCGCCGACGTAGGCGGTGACGTAGACTTGGTCGCGGCCGTCGTTGAAGCGAAAGAGGGCGTGGGCGGGCAGGGTGCAGACGAGCGCGATGATCCCGGCGGTCGCGCGACGGGGGATCAAGGGAAACGGGCGGGGTCGCATTTGCGGCGCGGCGATGGGGCGTGGACGCTCAGGGGCGCGCGGGGCTCACCACTTGGCCGACCTCGGCGGGATCGACGGGATTGACCACGATGGGCTCGAACTCGCTGGTGGCGCCTTCGACGTCGTTTTGACGCTCGGCCACGTCGAAATAGACTTTTTTCCGGGCTTGGCAGGCGCCGTTCACCATGTCTTCGAGGCGCTCCTTTTGCTCGGACGGGATCGGGGTGATGGTGATTTCGGGAGGTTGGTTGACGCCGCGCTTGCGGATGACCGCCTGTTGACCGGGTTGAAGCGCCTCGCCACCCGCCATGTTGTCGCCGCGGAGGGTGATGGCTCCCTCGAAGAGGGTCACCGTGGTGGACTCGTCGGAGATCTCCAGCGCGGCCTTTTGCACGTTCTGGCTGAGGATGTTCACGCTGCCGTGGGGCGTGTCGTAGATCATCGAGCTGCCGGCGACGAGCTTGCCGCTGCAGATGCCGACGACGCCTCGCGACAGGACGGTCCGCGTCTGGGAAACCGAGGGCTCGGACTCGAGGTCGGTGCGGTTGGGTTGGAAGGGCTCTTGGAGGAAACGTTTCACGATCAACTTCGTGTCGGGGCCGAAGTTGATGCCGACGCCGTTGGACATGACGAGGGCGTTGGACGACTCGGGCTTCGTCTCCACGATCGTGCCCTCGGCGTCGAAGACGGATTTCTCCGTGAGGTCTTCGATCTTCTCGCCCGTGTTGACTTGGGCGAAACCCTCGACCTCCGCCACGTAGAACTTGCTCGTGGGGTTGCGGCGCTTCGAGGTGGTCTGGGCAAACACGGCCGTGCTCGAAAGCACAAGGCAGGCGCAAACATGGAGGAAGGCCTTGGAGTGCATGAAAGTAGCGGAACGCCGATACATCCTCTCATACAAGAGGAAGGAATGCGCCGAGCAATCCTACGTATCTAACTGGGGTATTGACCCCAGTCCGATACGTAGGATTAAGAGGCGACGATATTTATGATCTTACCTGGCACGTAAATTATTCGTTTCACCGCTTTCCCTGACAGGTGTGGAACGACCTCCGGATGCGCCTTGGCGGAGTTCACGGCTTCCTCCTCGGCGGCGCCGACGGCGAGGAGCAGTTCGGTGCGTTTTTTCCCGTTCACTTGGACGACCACTTTTTGTTCGGTGGAGACGAGTTTGGCGGGGTCGAAGGCGGGCCAGGGGGCTTGCCCGACGGAGGGGGCGAGGGCGGTGCCACCCACGCGGCTCCAGAGCTCCTCGGCGATGTGCGGGGCGAGGGGGGCGAGCAGCTGGAGGAAGGCCAGGGCGTCGCGGCGGGCGATATGTTGGGCCTTCTGCCAGGCGTTCACGAAGATCATCATCGCGGAGATGGCGGTGTTGTAGCGCAGGCCCTCGATGTCGTCGCCGACCTTCTTGATCGTCTCGTGCAGGAGCTTGGCGAGATCGGCGGGGGTGGCGGAGGCGTCGTCGACGATCTTCGGACTGGGCGCGCCGGTGTCGCGCTCGACGCATTCGCGCCAGACTTTTTGGAGGAAGCGATGCACGCCCTCGATGCCGTTGGGGTTCCAGGGCTTCATCGCCTCGAGCGGCCCGAGGAACATGAGGTAGAGGCGCAGCGTATCCGTGCCGTGGCTACGGATGATGTCGTCGGGGTTGGCGACGTTGCCGCGGCTCTTGGACATTTTTTCGCCGTCCTCGCCGAGGATGATGCCTTGGTGGAAGAGCTTCGTGAAGGGCTCGGGGGTGGGGACGACGCCCAGGTCGAAGAGGACCTTGTGCCAGAAGCGGGCGTAGAGGAGGTGGAGCACGGCGTGCTCGGCGCCGCCGACGTAGATGTCGGGGCCGCCCCAATACTTCAGGGCCTCGGGCGAGGCGATGGCGCCGTCGTTCTTCGGGTCGAGGTAGCGCAGGTAATACCAACAGGAGCCGGCCCATTGCGGCATGGTGTTGGTCTCGCGGCGGGCGAGGACGTAGTGGGCGGCGGGCTTGGCTGCGGAGGCGGGCGCGGCGTGGCCGGTCGCGGCGTCATACCAGACGTCGCCCCAGTCGGTGATAGCCGCGAGCGGGCTTTCGCCGGTGCCTGTGGGTTGGTAGGAGGAGACCTCGGGGAGTTGAAGCGGGAGCGAGCGTTCCGGCACGGGCAACGCGTAACGCGTCTGGCCGTCGATGACGCAGGTAACCGGTTCGGCGGGCAAGGGGAGCGCGGCGCCGGCGGTCTTCGCGTGGGCGGTGGCGGCGGCGTAATCGGGCTCGCTCACCCAGACGATGGGGAAGGGTTCGCCCCAGTAGCGCTGGCGGGAGAAGAGCCAGTCGCGGAGCTTGTAGTTGACGGTGGCCTGGCCGCGGCCGCGGGCGGCGAGATCGGCGGTGATTTTCTTCTTCGCCTCCTCCCAGGGCAGACCGGAGTAGCCTTCGGAATGCACGAGGCGGCCGTCGCCGACGTAGGGGAGTTTCGTGGCGGCGTCGCCGTTGCGGCCTTCGGAATGGTCGGGCTCGATGACCTGGATGACGGGGATGCCGAACTTTTGCGCGAAGGCGTAGTCGCGCTCGTCGTGGGCGGGCACGGCCATGATGGCGCCGGTGCCGTAACCCATGATCACGTAGTCGGCGATCCAGACGGGGATCTTTTGGCCGTTGGCGGGATTGATGGCGAAGGAGCC
>CAMLNJ010000378.1 GCA_946481225.1 uncultured Verrucomicrobiota bacterium
GGGCGGCGTCGAGCTGGTCGAGCGCGGTGAAGGGCGTCTTGTCGGTGAAGTAGTCCTTGCCGGACTCCATCACGCGGCAGCCGATCGCGGCACGCTGGTTGGGGATCGCGGCGGCGGCGACGAGCTTGATCTCGGGGTCGTCGAGGATCTGGTCGAGCGAGCGGGCGAGCTTGGCGCCGGGATGGCGGGCGGCGAGGCCTTCCGCTTTGACGAGATCGGGGTCGTAGACCCACTTGAGGACGGCGCCCGCTTCGACGAGGCCGTTGCACTGGCCGAAGATGTGGCCGTGGTCGAGGTGCGCGGCGGCGAAGACAAACTCGCCGGGCTTCACCACGGGGTTGGGTTTGCCCTGTGGGGAGTAGTTCATGCCGTCGGATTTCTGGCTCATGGAGGAAGCGGGGCGCGAGGAGCTGGGAGCAGGGAGCTCGGAGCTGGGAGCGAGGAGCCGAAGACTGAACGGCGGAGCCTGCCGCGCCAAGGGGGCGGTGGTCGAACAGTTGGATGCGGCTCGCCGAGGCGGGCGCGCCGCGCGCCCAAGGCGCGATCAGGCTTCCTCGGCCTTGGTCTTCTCGGCGAGCGCCTTGATCGCGCGTTCGATCGGGCGGCGGGTGCCTTTGTCCATGCGATCGATGAAGAGCGTGCCGTTGAGATGGTCGACCTCGTGCTGGATGCAGCGGCCGAAGAGGCCGTTGCAAACCAGGGCGTGGGGCGTGCCTTGGGCGTCCTGAAACGTCACCCGGACGACATCCGGCCGGGAAACGTCGCCGCGGATGTCGGGGAAGGAAAGGCAGCCCTCCTCGTAGGTGGTCTTGGGCGAGGGGAGGGTTTCCACCTTCGGATTGGCGATCACCATGGGCATGATGAGTTCGAGGGGGGGCTGGGCGCCGTCGAGTTCCCAGGAAAAATCGCGGTCGGTCTCGCGAAGGTCGACGACGCAGAGCTGGATGGCCCGGCCGATCTGCTGGGCGGCCAGGCCGATGCCGCGCGCCTCGTGCATGGTGGTCACCATGTCGGCGGCGAGCTTGGCCAGCTCGGTATCAAAAGCGGTTACGGGTGCGCCTTTTTGACGGAGCACCGGGGCGTTGTAGTGAACAATCGCGAGCGACATGGGTCGGTAGAGAAACGTGAAAGCCGTCAATCGGCGCGAGCGTGGATTTGCCCTCCCGCCCCGCAAACCAATAGTGCCCTCGCGATGAACACCGCCGCCACCTCCGCCCCCGCCGACCGCCGCGCCGCGCCGGTGCGGACTTGGCTGGGCGTCGCCGCGGGGCTGGCGCTGATTTTCGCGGCGTGGGCGGTGCCGGTGCATCTGCGCTGGGTGGCTCCGGCGCGGCTCGCGGGGGCCGGCGCAGGTTCGCCCTCGGGGGCGGGGTGGGCCGAGGCGCGGCTCGACTCGGCGCAACCGGGCGCGGCGGCCCTCCTCCTCGCCGGCGCGCGCGCGGCCGAGGCGCCGACCTCGGAGGTTATCGGCCTGGAGACCGCGCTCAAGACCTTCGCGCAACGTGAGCCCGTGCTCGCGGTCTGGGGCGGCGAGGATCCGTTTTTGCTTCCGCTCACGCGCCAGCCCGCGGCGCGCGCGGCGGCGGCGAAAGCCGAGAGCGCGCCGGTGCTGCGTTTTTTCGTGACCGCGGAGGCGCGGGCGTCGCTGCGGGGATTTTTGGCCAACTCGCGCATCGCCGCGGTGCGCGACACGCTCGCGCTCGCCGATCTCAAGGACACCGGTCGTTTCGTGCCGGCGGGCCGCGCGGGCGGGCAGACCTACGAGGCGCTCGTGCTGCTCGCGTCGCTGCTCCAGCAGGGCGAGCATCTCTCGCCGGCCCTCGCCCGCGTGTGGCGCGAGGAGGCTCGCGCGGCCCTCGCGCGCGGCGCGCTCGGCGACACGCTGGAGCCGACGTTGATCGATCTGCTCGCGCTCGGGCGGCGGCTCGACTGGAGGCAACTCACCACGATCGCGGGGGGCGTGGAGACGCGCGAGGCCTGGGCCGAGCTTGGCCGGCTGGCGCGTGCCGGCGGGGACGCGTTTACCCTCACGCTCGCGGCCGCGGTCGCCGACGGCGCGACGGCCAATTCCACCGAGCGGGTCCTGGTTTTCCGCCGCATGCACGCCGCCGACGCGGACGCCGACCTGCGCCTCGCCCTGCGCGAGGGTCAGGGGGCGGTGCGACTCTTGCTCGATCGCGGCGTGCCGGTGAACCGCCAGCCCGCCCCGGCGCCGGACCTGCTGGTGGAGCTCGCTTTGCTGCAACCGGTCTGGGCGCTGGCGTTGCGCTACGCGCTCTGCGCGGCGGGGGCCTACTTTATTCTCCGCGCCATCGACCGGGGCATGCGCGGCGGCTTCGTCCCGCATGCGGGCCAGGAAAAAACCTTTCACGCCGGCAGCGGCGTCCTCGCGCTGGTCGCGACCGGCGCTTTCCTCCTGGTCACCGAACCCTACCTCGGGCGCGCCATCCCGGCGCGCATCGAAGGCCTCGCGCTGGCCATGCCCGTGCTGGGGAACATCGCCGACCCCGATTCGCTCAAAACCGTCACGCCCACCTTCGCCATGGACCTCCACTCAATCCTCGCCATCGCGCTCTTCGGCGCCCTGCAGATCACCATGTATCTGGTGTGTCTTGCCAAAATCCGCTCCGTCGACGCCCAGGCCCTGCCGCCGCTCGTGAAACTCCGCCTCATGGAGAACGAGGAGAACCTCTTCGACGGCGGCCTCTACCTCGGCATCGGCGGCACCGCGACCGCGCTCGTGCTTCAGGTGCTCGGCCTCGTGGAGCCCAACCTCCTCGCCGCCTACTCGTCCAACCTGCTCGGCATCACCTGCGTCGCGTTGGTGAAGATCCGGCACGTCCGGCCCTACAAGACCAACCTCATCCTCGCCGCGCAGGATCAGATCGCGAGCGGTCCGGTGGCTTCGGCGCGCTGAGAAATCCAACCCAATCCGGATCTTATGGCCGCGAAAGAACGCAAAGAATTTACGAGCGCATGGAACGTTACAGGCGCCTATAGGCGCTCGGAAGGGGCGCGTCGGCAGGAAAGCGACTTTGCGTTCCTTTGCGGCCAATCCTCCTCCCCTCCGGCCCGGCCATGAACAAGACGCTGCTTCTCATCCTCTGCGACTTCCTGCTGCTCACGCTGCTCGCCCTCACGCGCTGGGAAGACGCCAAGCCCGTCGCCACGAGCGGGCGGAGCGCGGCGCCCACCCCGCCCGCGGCGACGACGCCCGCGGCCGGCTCCGGGGCCGCCACCGCCGAGCAGGACATGGTGGCGGTGATGCGTCTCTCGCTCGAGGACGAGCAGGCGCGCCGCGACGAGCTTGCGCGGAATCTCGAGCGCACCGAGTCCGAGCGCCTCGCCGCCGAGCGGGCCAAGGCCGAGCTTTCGGAAAACCTTGCGCGCACGGAGAAAACCGCCGCGGAGCTGGACCAGAATCTCTCCGCCACGCGCGCCGCCGCCGAGGCCGAGCGCGCGCGCAACGCCCAGCTCGCGCGCGATCTCGCCGCGCGCGAGGCCGAGGCGAAGCGCCGCGAGGAGGAGCTGGCCCGCACCGCCGCCGCCGAGGCGGCCGCCCGCGCCCGCGCCGAGGAGATGGCGGTGAAGGTCGGGGTGGCCGAGCGCGAGAAGCAGATTTTGCAGGAGCAGACCCAGACCCTGCGCGCGGCGGTCGAGGCCGAGCGCGCCGAGCGCCAGCGCGTGCAGGAGACGACCACGCAGATCGCGGTCGCCGCCGGCCAGATCGCGGAGAAAACGGGCGAGCTCGCGAAGGAGTTCCGCGAGGCGCAGCCGATCAACGCGAACACGCTTTTCGAGCGTTTTCTCCAGCGCAGGGTGCGCACGCGCTTCGCCGCCACGCGCTCGACTTTTCTCGGGCCGGTCAACAAGACGCCCGAGCACACGACCGTGCTCGCGAGCGACGGCAAGGAGACGGTCGCGCTGCTCCACGTCGACGACACGCCCTTCGACCTGCGCGCGCCGAGCCAGCCCGACTGGGATCGGCTGTTGCTTACGATCACGCGCGGCCAAGGGAGCGTGCAGCCGGCGAAGCTGGAGTTCGCCTCGCTCGACCCGCGCGTGGTGCTGGTGCCCCTCACGGCGGAGGAGACGGCGCGCCTCGGCGGCGAGCCCTACCTGCTCGCGCTCGAGCCCTTCAAGTTTCCCGAGGC
>CAMLNJ010000379.1 GCA_946481225.1 uncultured Verrucomicrobiota bacterium
CGTCTCGCCCAAGCTGTCGATCGCCACTCGCGACTCAACAGCTTGCTCGATACTCCGCCGGGATCATCGCGGAGTCCGGGTTTGGCTAGACGATCTCCCCGGCCCCTCCGTCGCCATGCGCGGCGGTCGTGGCGAACTCGGGATTCATGGCGAGGAGGCGGCTTTCCATGAACTCTCGCGCGTCGTCGGCCGCCAGCGCCTCGGGTGTGATTTCATCCACGGCGAGATAGACGGTGGAAAAAGGTTTCGGCATTCCGAACCGATCCCAACTCCGCAGGCTCCACGCGCTTTCATAGGTGATGCCGAGCACAAGCACGCGCGCCTTCGCGCGGCGCCCGACGATGATCGCGCCCGGCTTGCAGGCATAGATGGGGCCGCGCGGTCCGTCGGGCGTGATACCGGCGTCGTGTCCGGCGCGAAGGACGTCGACCATCGCGGCCGCCGCCTCGCGTCCGCCGCGCGAACTCGAGCCGCGCACGACGCGTAGCCCCATGCTCTCGAAAAAGGCCGAGAGCCAGGCTCCGTCCTTGCTCGCGCTCACCAGGCAATGCAGCGGTTGCGTCGGACGCAGAAGCCGGGATAGCCGCGCGGCGGCGAAGAGGCGGTTATGCCAAAGCACGAACAGGGTGGGGCGCTTGTCGTTCGCGACCAGCCGCAACGTGGCCTCGGGGCACCGCACGCGGAGCGTGGCGCACCAGGCGCGCATGAGCAGACCCGCCGCGATGGCCAGCCCTCGGCGCGGCCCCGAGACGACATGGATCGCCGTCGCCGGGCGCGGCGTCTGGATCTGGGCGGACGAGTCGGACGCAGGGATGCCGGTGGACGTGGACACGATTTTACGGAGCGGGGAGCGGACACTAAAAACCGGCGGCAGGGAAGCCGGGGATGCAACCCTTCGCCGCCGCTCGCGGCGGTATCGCGCCGGCCCGTCCAGAAAGGTCTCGCGCCGGGCTCCGTCGCCCCGCTTGGCTAGGGGTCGCCCACCCACCGATGCGTATCACCGGCCTCGCCCTTGTCCCGCCCCCGTCCGCAGCCGATCTACCCCGCGTCACGCCCGAGCTTCTGGCATCCGTCCTCGCCCGCTACTCGCGCAGCAACGAGGGCATCCACGCGATTCTCGCGAAGGTCGATCCCGCCGACCCGGACGCCTCGATCGATCGCATCCTCAAGTTCGTCGACTACGGCCACGCCTCGATCGGCGGCCTCACCGGCGGCCTCGCCGTCGCCTTGGACGACGTCTCGATGTGGCTCGCCTATAAATTGTTCGAGATCGCCCAGATGGCCGACGGGCAGGAGTCGTCCACGCGCTATATCACGCTCGCCCCGAGCGCGCTGCCCGAACCCGAGGCCATCGGCATTCCCGCCGATCTCGCGCCGCGCTGGCGCGAGGTCATGGGGCGCGCTTTCGCGGCGTATCAGGCCGAATACGCCCGCCTCGACGCCTTGGGCGAAGCCGAGCCGCAGCGCGTGCGCGTGCCCGTCGGCGCGAAGCCGGCGGTCGTGGGTCGAATCCGCAAGAACTACGCGCTGGACCGCGCCCGCTATTTTATCCCCTTTGCGACCCGCACCAACGTCGCGCTCGTGCAGAGTTCCCGCATGTGGGCGCAAACGGTGAAGCACCTCGCTTCGTCACCCCATCCCGAGGCGCGCGCGGCCGCCGATCTGATCCGCGGCGAGTTGCTCAAGATTTCCCCGCGCCTCATGCGCCATAGCCTCGCCGAAAAAAGTCACGAGGCGCAGGCCGCGGCCGAGCTGGCGACTTCCTGCCGCCTCGGTCTCGCGCGCCTCTCCGCCGCTTCGTTGCCGGACGAGACCTGGGTGCATGTCGACCGCGCCACGCCGCCTTTCCTCGCCGAGGAGCAAAGCGTCGCGGACGCGCTTTCCGCCCGGGCCAATCGCTACGGCCAGCAGGGCACCGCCACCCGTCGCATGCGCGTGAGCTTTGCCTGGAACAATCTCGCGCTCGCCGAGCTGCGCGACCTCAACCGCCACCGCACCGGCCATCGCTACACGCCGCTTATCCAGGCGGGTTTCTACCTGCCGCCCGAGATCGCCCACTCCGCGCACGCGGCGCTGCTCGACGACCAGCTCGCCCTTACGCGCGAGCTGTTGTCACGCGGTTCGCCGGCCTACGTCTACACGCTGTTGCTGGGGGCGCAGACCCCCTTCGAGCACTCGACCCACGCGGACAAGTTTATCTACGAGGCCGAGCTGCGGACCGGCATGGGCGCGCATTTTCGCTATGCCGAGCATCTTTCGGCCGCGCTCGCCGGGTTTTTCGGCCACGTTCCCGAGGCCCGGGCTTGGGTGGTCGAGGGCACGGCCGAGCCGGAATAACCTTGCCGCCCGCCCGTCGCGCAAATGCCATCGGCTGACATGAAACCGGTCGTCGGCCTCGCCCTTGCCGCGCTCGCAACGCTCGCCCCCGCCTTTGCCGCCCCCGGGCGGCTGGATTTGAGCAAACGTTCCAGCAAAGTCTCGACCGAGGAGAAGGCCGTCCTGCCGGAAAACAAGCCGGTCGAGCTCAATGAAGTGCTCATGGACAAGCGGGTCGATACAGAGACCTTCGAGAAGAAAGACGCCCTCGTCGGCGAGCGTCGCAGCACGATCAAGGTCGAGGAAAGCCGCGACAAGAAACTCTATCCCCGGCCGGAGCTGAAGGAATACGAGCTGCGCGAGCGCAAGGACAGCCATTGGGATGGCAAGCAGTCGAATTTTTCGACCTCGGAAGACGCGTATCGCTCGAAGGTCGCGATTCGCTTTCAGGACAAGATCGGCGAGGCCCAGCCTTTCGTGGACGCGAAGCCCGTCGTTTCCAAGCGCACGACTTTCGACCGCCTCAATCGCTTTTCCTTCAAGCGTAACCAGGCCGAGGGCGTGAGCGTGAGCATAGCCGGCTCGGAAAAGGCGTCGCGCGACATCTCCGGCGCCTCCTCCACCAATCCCGACGAGGTTCCCGGCGGCCTCCCTCCCGCGGCCGACGGACCGCAGTCGCTCTCGACCCGCTGATCCCTTTTCGCAGTTCGCCTCCTCCTTTTCCAGCCGCCGCAACACTCCGACCTTCGCGTGAAACCCTTTCGAGTTCTGCAATTCAATATGCAGTTCGGCCAGGTTTGGGATGATCGTGAGCCCGACAAGGCTCCCATCCGGCTCGATGACACCATCGCCGAGATACTCCGGCACGACGCCGACATCATCCAGTTGCAGGAAGTCGAGCGGGCCCGCCCCGGCGGTGTCCAAGTCCAGCCGCCGCCGAATTACCAGCGCATCCTCGCGGCGCTGCCGGGTTATCACGGCCACTTCAGCTATCCGCCGGCCGACCCCCGCGAGCTGCCTTTCGGGGTCGGGCTCGCCATCCTTTCGCGCACGCCGCTGCGGGACGTGTTTTCCGAGGTCATCCCGTCTCCCGCCATCGAGTTCGATTTTTTTGGCGAGAAAAAGACGCCCACCGATCGCGTCATGATCGGGGCCACGACCGAGATCGGCGGCCGGTCCCTGCGTCTGCTCAACACCCATCTGCTCGCGTTTTTCATGCTTCGGAGCGACAGTCGCGCTTATCCCGAGCAGCGCCGCCAGATCGCGCTCAAGCTGCGCGCGGCCCAGGCCGACGGCGCGGCGCTCCTGCTCAGCGGCGACTTCAATGTCCGCGATCATGTAGGCCTCGCGGACGAATACGCGGCGGAGGGCTTTTCGACGGTGCAGTCGTCCGAGGTCACCTGGCTGCGCCAGCCCTATGTCCTCGACCACATTTTCCACAACGCCCCGTTGCGCTGCGTGCGTCGCGAGGTGGTGAGGAGCAGGGCGAGCGATCATCTGCCTCTGCTCGCGGATTTCGTCTGGGCCTGAGCCCGCGCTCGTCGGTCTCCTGGCGGACGGAGGGCTTTGAAAATGAAACGCGTGTTGATCTGGGATTTGCCGGTGCGGGTGATGCACTGGGTGTTCGCCGCCTCGGCCACGGCCGCCCTCGTGATCGGCCTGGGGCTGGGAGAGGACCACGCGTGGTTTGGTTATCATGCTTGGTCCGCGATGGTCGCCGCCGGCACGCTGGCTCTGCGCGTCGTGTGGGGCTTCGCCGGTTCGCGTCACGCGCGCTTTTCCGGGTGGAATTGGCGACCGTCCGGTTTGGCCGGATACGTCAGGTCGCTTTTGCGGT
>CAMLNJ010000380.1 GCA_946481225.1 uncultured Verrucomicrobiota bacterium
ATGCCGTCTTCGCGGCAGCGGCGGCAGACGTCCCAGACGATGAGGAAGTAGCCGGCGAACCCGAGCTTCACGATGAGGCCGAGTTCCTTTTCGAGCTGGGCGACGACGCGCGGGGTGAGGGCGGGGAAGCGTTCGCGCGCTCCGGCGAAGGCGCGGTCGCGGAGGACGCCGGCCATCGTCTCGCCGGGGCCGACGGGGAAATCGGGGAATTCGTAGCCGAGGTTTTGCAGGGTGAATTCGAGGCGGCCGGCGAGGCGCACGGTGTTGCGCAGGGCCTCGGGATGGTCGGGGAAAAGCTCGGCCATGGCCTTGGCGGAGCGAAGGTGGCGCTCGGAGTTGACGGAGAGGAGGCGGCCGGCGGCGTCGAGCGTGGTGTGGTGGCGGAGGCAGGTGAAGACGTCGGCGAGGCGGCGCTCGGCGTGCGTGGCGTAGAGCACGCCGCCGGTGGCGAGGAGCGGGAGCCCGCGGGCGGCGGCGAGGTCGGAGAGCATGCGCAGGGCGGGCTCCTCGCCGCGGATGCGACGGCGCTGGAGCTCCACGTAGAGGCGATCGGGGCCGAAGGCGCGGGCGAGTTTGCCGAGGGCTTCTGCGGCGCCGGTCTGGCCGCGGGTTTGCCAGGCGCGGAGGAGCGGGCCGTCCTCGTCGCCGGTGAGGGCGACGAGGCCCTCGGCGTGGGCGGCGAGCTCGGACCAAGTGGCGAAGCAGGGGCGTTTGCGGGCGTGCGGGTCGACGCCGGGAGCAAGGTTTTCGGGCGCGAGGTCGGCGGGGCGCGGCTCGAGCTTCGCGGTGGAAATGAGGCGGCAGAGGTTTTGGTAGCCGGTGCGGTTTTCGACGAGGAGGGGAACGACGCTGCCGTCCTCCATCGTGATCTCGGCGCCTACGAGGGGGCGCAGGCCGCGTTCGCGGGCGTGGGAGTAGAGGCGCGGCGCGGAGTAGACGCCGTCGCGGTCGAGGAGAGCGAGGGCGGGCAGCTCGAGGTGCGCGGCGACGGCCGCGAATTGCTCGGGCAGCGAGGAGCCGCGGAGGAAGCTGAAGGCGCTGGCGGCGTGGAGCTCGACGTAGGAGTGAAGCATGGAGCAAGGAGCAGGGAGCAGGGAACGAGGAGCCGGAGAGACGGAGGGCGGATGTAGACCTGGCCGGTGGCCGGGTGGATCGAGATACGATCACGGAAAGCCCGATCAGCGGTCGGGCCTACATGGGCGTGTCAGTCGTATTCGCCTTCGAGGAACCAGCCCTCGGCGGTGCGGACGAGGCGGTGGAGGGTGGAGTCGAGTTGCACGTCCCATTCTTCGCGGCGCCAGGATTGGTCGGCTTGCCACCAGTCGCCGGAGGAGAGCCAGGGGCCGGCGAGGGCGCGGATCTCGCCTTCGACGCCGGAGGCGCGCAGAGCGACGGGCGCGGGGGAATCAGGCGAGAGTTCGACGATGGCGGGGCGGGGCGGGCGGTAGCGGCGGAGGACGAGGCCTTGCGGCGGGTGGGCGAAGGCGCGGCGGTTGAGCGCGGGGATCTCGGCGGCGGGTGGCTGGAGCGTGAAGGCGTCGGGGCGATGGGTGTTTTGCAGGACGGGCGTGCCGACGCGGTCGGCGCCGACGATGGCGGAGACGCGGGCGAGGGTTTCGGCGAAGCGGTGCGGGTCGCGCAGGGCGCGGGTGAAAAAGCCGGGCTGGCGGGCGGAAACGCGAGCGGGCGTGATGTCTAGCCGCAGGCCGGTGACGGCGGCGGCGGTGCGGGCGCTTTCGAGCCAGGTTTGCAGGACGCCGAAGAGGACCTCGGCGCGCGTGGAGGGTTCGGGGAGGCGGAGGTCGCGGACGAGCTTGGTGTCGTCGGCGAGCGCGAGCGTCACGCGAAGTTCGGCGGCGGCGAGGGCGGCGTTTTGCAATTCGAGCGCGAGGCGGTCGACGAAGCGGCGGAAGAGGAAGAGCAGGGGGGCGAGCGTCTCCATCTCGTGCTCGCAATCCATGGCGGCGGAGAAACTCGGCGCGGGCGTGACGAGGCGAAGCGGGCGCGTGGTCTGGCCGGCGGCTCGTTCCCAGAGGGCGAGGCCGGCGGGGCCGAGGCGTTGCGCGACGGAGGCTTTGGAGAGGTCGGTGAGATCGCCGAGCGTGCGCAGGCCCCAACTGGCGAGAATGGAGCGCAGGTCGTCGGGTGGCTCGGCGGCTTCGAGGGGGAGGGCGGCGAGGAAGGCGCGCTCGTTTTCGGGGATGAAGAGCGGGGCGGCGCGCCGCGCGGCGTAGAGGGCGAGGAGAGGCGTGGAGGCGGCGCCGGCGACGGCGGGGAGGCCGAGGACGGACAGGTGGTCGAGGGCGCGGCGGAGGGCGGGCTCGCGGTCGGCGGGGGCGACGCCGGCGAGGTTCAGGGTGCAGAGCCCGGGCGCGGTGAGCTCGACCTGGGGCGAGACGGAGAAGGCGGCGGCGAGGAGGCCGGCGGCGGCTTCGGATTCGGCGTCGACGCGCGGGGTGAGGAGTCGGAGGCGGGCGCAGCGGGCGAGGGCCTGCGAGGTGGACTGGCCGGCTTCGACGCCGAGGGAGCGGGCGAGGTTGGTGCAAGCGAGAACGCGCGCGGGGCGCGCGGCGGGATCGACGAGCGCGGCGGGAAGGGAGCGGGTGAAGGCGTCCTCGGCGCGCAGGAGGGACTGGAGCGCGAAATCGGGGATGTGGAGGACGGCGAACATGGATGGCTCGGACGGACGGAGGGTTGGCCGCAAAAGAACGCAGAAATCTAGGTGCGTATGAGGCGTTGCAGGCGCCTATAGGCGCGCGGGAGAGCTGCGTCGGCAGAGGAGATTTATGCGCCTCTTTGCGGCTAAATTGGATTGAGATCAGGCGGAGGCGGCGAGGCGCTGGCGTTGGCGGGAGACTTCGAGGTCGACGACGAGGTGGGGGCGTTCGAGGTCGCGGCTGGAGAAAGGGTGGGGCGGGCCGAGCTGGAGGCGGAGTTGCGCGCTAGGCACAAGCACGGCCGGCGTCAGGACGAGGAAGGCGAGATCTGTCTGCTCGACGGCGCGCTGGAGCCGATACCAAGTCGCGGCGGGGATCCTGCGTAGTTGATAAATAGATACGCCGGAGAGATCGAGGGCGACGAGGTCGAGGTTGGCCTCGCGGGCGAGGAGGTCGGCGACGGGAAGGGCGTCGGCGGGGGCGCGGCAGCGGATCCAGACGAGGTGTTCGAGGTCGGCGGCGGGGAGGGAGCCGGGGTCGAATTGGTCGGCGGCGTCGACGAGGGCGACGCGGGCGGGGAGGGCGCGGGTGGCGGAGAGGAGTTGGGCGAGGAAGAGGTGCGCGCCGGAGCCGGAGGCGGGGCGGATCAGTTCGGTGATTGCGTGGCGGGGCAGGCCGCCGGCGGAGTCGTCGACCGAGGGGACGCCGGTGGGCAGCACACCGCCGGCGGGACGCTCGGCCTGCGGGAAGCGCGCGGCCAGCATCCGGCGAAGATCGGCGAGCTTGGAGGCGGGGGCGGGCACATGCGGAGGGCGAAAACGGAGACCTGAGACTTGAGACCTGAAATTGGCGGGGGAGGCTCGGAAATCACGGGCAGGATGCCCGTGCCACGGCGTGAGGATCACGGGCGGGACGCCCGTGCCACGGCGGAGGACGGATCTAGGCGGCGCGGCGGATGAGGCCGACGAGGACGCCCTGGCAGTGGAGGCCGCGTTCGGGGACGATGTCGGGGTAGCGCGGGTTTTCGGGGTGGAGGACTGCGATGCCGGCGCGGAAGACGAGGCGCTTGAGGGTGGTGTCGGTCTCGTCGACGAGGGCGGCGACGATGTCGCCGGCGCGGGGCTCGCGGGGTTCGAGGATGGCGAGATCGCCGTCGCAGATGTGGGCGTCGATCATCGAGTCGCCGTGGACGCGGAGAGCCCAGAGCTTGGCGGCGCGGTGTTGGGGCAGGCCGAAGAAGGCGGGGTCGATCTGCACGGATTCTTCGGCGCTTTGCTCGGTGGCGACGGGCGGGCCGGCGGGGATGCTGCCGAAGACGGGGATGGTGAAGAGCTGGGTTTGGACGAGCTTGGCCTTCAGGCCCCAGGTGCGGCCGTTGATCTGCTCGATGGCGCCTTTTCGCGCAAGGGCGCGGAGGTGGTTCATGGCGGCGTTCTGGCTGGCGTAGCCGAACTGGCGCTGGATGTCGCGGGTGCTGGGGGGCATGCCGCGCTCGG
>CAMLNJ010000381.1 GCA_946481225.1 uncultured Verrucomicrobiota bacterium
TAGCGGAAGGAGTCGGCGAGATAGCCCTGTTCGCGCGGGAGGAGCTTGAGCACGGCGCCGGCGGAGAGATGCAGGTCGAGGCGCGCGGCGAGGCGCAGCGGGCCGGAGACGTAGTCGCCGGGAGGCAGGACGAGTTTTCCTCCGCCCTGGGCGGCCACGTGGTCGATGGCCTTTTGAAGGGCCGCGGTCACGGGTGCGTCGGAGGTGGCGGGGCGCACCCCGAGGTTTGTCGCGGAAAATTCGCGGGCGGGGATCCGGGGGAGCTCGGGAGCGAGGGCGGCGAGATCGGCCGCGGGGGCCTGGGCGGCGGCGGCCAGCAGCGCGGCGAGGAAAAACGACGGACGTTGCATGAACAGGGCGGGGCGCAAGGCGAACGGGGGGTGGGGTGACGGCGCATGTTCGCGCCGAGGGGGCGGGGCGGTAAATCGAAGCGCTTGCGCGCATCGTTGATCGGGGCGCGGTGCGCGCAACGATGCGCGCGTCGTGGGTTTTGAGGATGCGCAAATTTTTGGGGACAACCAGGACGTCGCCCGGCCGCTTTGCCCCGCGGGCCCCGTCACCCCGATTTCCCCCTGCCTCATCCCTCGCCCCTCCGCCATGAACCCATGCCCCCGTGTTCTTCGGCCGCGCGCCCGCGGCTTTACCCTGATCGAACTCCTCACCGTCATCGCGATCATCGGCATTCTCGCCGCGATTCTCATCCCCACGGTCGGCAAGGTGCGCGCGTCCGCCAAAAAGAGCCAGTGCATCTCCAACATGCGCCAGTGGGGCACGGCGGTCCGTCTTTTTAGCAACGATCACAAGGGATTGGTCGCGCTCTACAACAACCTCGGCGGCGGCACGCCGAGCCCGCAGATCTACAGCCGCTACTTCGGGCAAAACAAGATGATGGATCCAGGAGGGGAGGCGCGTCCCTCGCAAGAGGTCATGAGCCGATGTCCCAACGCGACGACCGACAGGACCGACACCGTCAACTTTCGCGCCCGTTGCTATGCGTTCGTTCGTGGCGGCGGCGTCAACGGTCCCGGCATCAAGCGCGTTGACTCTGCTGTTTTTGGTTTGGCTCCCGGCACGTTGATCCCGGCCTACAATATCGGCGATGCGACCAGCCCGTCTCGTTACGCGCTGATGATGGAGACACACACGCCCGCCAACACCGCGATCACCATCGACAATCCGGTGCAGAGCTACACCGACAACGTCCGCCCGGTGCAGGTGAACACGGACTCGCAGCATGTGCGGCACGGCGGCGCCGTGAACATCCTCTTCCTCGACGGCCATGTGGCGTCCTACTCCGCCGGCCAGACGGATTACTCCACACCGGCGAACAAGCCGATGATGGATCAGTGGTTCAAACTGAGATAAACGGGAAGCGGCCTTTGCGCCGGGCCGCCCGCATGGCGGCGTCTCCCTCCGAATGAATCCCGTGAACTCCGCCCCTTCCGCTCCGTCTCCGATCAAACCCGAATCCGCCCGGGAACCGTTGCCCGCCCCGTCCCGGCACGCCGGCTCGCCCGGGGCCGTTCGCTGGACGATTTGCGGTCTGCTTTTCCTGTCGGTGGCGATCAACTACATTGATCGAAACATCATCGGCATCCTGAAGATGCCATTGAGCAAAGAGCTGGGCTGGAGCGAGTCCGACTACGCGCACATCGCCTCGGCTTTTCAGATGGCCTACGCGTTCGGCTACCTCTTCGGCGGCCGGATCATGGACCGGCTGGGCGTGAAGCGCGGCCTGCCGTGGTTCGTCTTCCTGTGGAGCCTCGCGGCGGCGGCGCACGGTTTGGTGGGCTTCATCTCGCCCGAGGCGAAGTTGACCCTCGAGTTGCCTTCGTGGCTGGGCATGGCGGCGGCGTGGTCCGTGCCGGCGACGGTCTTCGGCTTCATGTCGGCCCGCGTCGCGCTCGGCCTGGCCGAGGGGGGCAATTTTCCCGGCGCGATCAAGACCGTGGCCGAGTGGTTCCCGGTCAAGGAACGCGCTCTCGCCACCGGCATCTTCAACGCCGGCACCAACGTCGGCGCCATCCTCTGTCCGATCGCCGTCCCGTGGATGTATGGCCACGTGGGCTGGGCGACGACCTTCTACGTCACGGGCGCGCTGGGCGTGTTCTGGCTCGCGCTCTGGTGGTGGCTCTACGAGGCCCCGGAGAAGCACCCGAAACTCTCGGCGGCCGAGCTCGCCTACATCCAGGCCGACCAGCCCGCGCAGGCGCCGAAGGAGGCCCCGGTGCCGTGGCTCTCGCTTTTCAAGCACCGCCCGGTGTGGGCGTATCTGATCGCCAGCGTCCTGGCCGGTCCGGTGTGGGGCATCTACATGTTCTATTTCCCGGACTTCATGCACAAAACCTTCCACCTCGAACTCGCCGAGGTGGGCAAGTGGACCGCGGTCTTCTACCTCTTCGCCTCCGTCGGCGGGGTGGCCGGCGGCTGGCTGGCGGGACGGCTTCTGAACAAGGGCTGGTCGGTCAACGCGGCCCGCAAGACGACGCTGCTCATCTGCGCGCTCGCGGTGGTGCCGATCTTCCTCGCGCCGCACGCGCCCTCGGCGCTCGTGGCCGTGCTCATCGTCGGTCTCGCCGGCTCCGCCCACCAGGGTTGGTCGGCCAACCTCTACAGCGTCGTTTCCGACACCATGCCGAAACGGGCGATCAGCTCGACGGTCGGTCTCGGCGGCTTCGTCTGCTTCATGACCGGCGCGCTCGTCGCCGAGGTGATCGGCGTGGTGCTTCAGCGCACCGGCAGCTACTCGCTGATCTTCGCGACCGCCTCGCTGTTGTATATCGTCTCGCTCGGCCTGGTGCATCTGCTCGTGCCGCGCCTGGGCGGGGACGCCGCGAAAGGGGCGACGGCTTGATCGGGACCATGCGCCGGCGTTTTTCGTTCCTCGGTCTGCTCCTCGCGCTTTCGGCCTTCGCCGAGGGCGCGACGACGACGCGCGACATCGTCTACGGCGAGGCGGGCGGCGAGACGCTGCGGCTCGATGTCTGCGTTCCCGACGGGGCGGGTCCGTTCCCGGTGGTGATTCTCGTGCATGGCGGGGGCTGGAGCGGCGGCGACAAAGCCGGCGCGGACAAACCGAACTCGGGCGCGGACATCACGCCGTGGTTTCAGCCTTTGACCGAGGCCGGCATCGCTTGGGTCTCGATCAACTATCGCCTCGCGCCGGCGCATCGCTGGCCGGCCCAGCTGGACGACACGCGCGCGGCGCTGACGTGGGTGCGCGAGCACATCGCCGGGCATCGCGGCGACCCGGCGCGGCTCGCGATCATGGGACATTCCGCCGGAGGGCATCTGGCGCTCATGGCCGCGCTGCCCCGCCCCGGGGAAGTTTCGCCGGTGGCGGCGGCGGTCGGCTGCGCGGCGGTTTCCGATCTGGTCTCGGATTCGCGGCGTCGGGGCGAAGTCGGCAAAGCCCTGCGGGGCCTTTTCGACCTTCCGCCGGAGATCACGCCCTCCGCGATCGAAATTCTGACGGCCGGCTCGCCGCTAAACCACGTGGGGACCAATTGCCCGCCGGTGTTGCTCCTGCACGGCGATGCGGACCGCACGGTGCCGCTCGCGCAGTCGCAGGCGTTCCAGGAGAAGGTCCGTTCGGCGGGCGTCCGCTGCGACCTGCACGTCCTCCCCGGCGCCCCGCATCGCCTTACCGATTGGGCGAAGCACGACCCCGAGTGGAGCCGTGTTTTGACCGACTGGTTGCACGCGCGCTGGGCGCGGAACGGCGCCGGCCCGACATCCTGAACATGCCTCTTCGTTTCCATTTTTCCTTCACGCTTATGTCGCTCCCTCTTTCCGCCTTTCTGCTTGAGACGCCCGTTCGCGGCGCCGGGGAAACATTCCCCGCGCCCGTCGCACCCTGGGTGGCCGACCGGGGAGACGGCAACTACCGCAACCCGGTGCTGCATGCCGACTATTCCGACCCGGACGTGGTGCGCGTGGGCGACGACTACTGGATGACCTCGTCGAGCTTCAACCATGCGCCCGGACTGCCGATCCTGCATTCCCGCGATCTGGTGAACTGGACCCTGGTCAACCACGCCCTGCCGGCGCAGGTGCCGGCGGAACACTTCAAGGCGCCCCGCCACGGCGAAGGCGTATGGGCTCCGGCGATACGGCATCATGCGGGAAAGTTTTGGATTTTCTATCCGGATC
>CAMLNJ010000382.1 GCA_946481225.1 uncultured Verrucomicrobiota bacterium
CCGCGCGCTCTTGGGCGACCCGTCCTGGAAGGACTACACCCTGGAGTTGATGGATCGGAAGATCGCCGGACGTGAAGGCTTCCTGGTGCTTTTCCACAACGAAAACGACGAGGACCGCACCGCCTGGAACCTCGGCGGCTGGGGCAACAAATATCACGCCCTGGTCCTCGCCGATTCCGACGAACGCAAGGACGGCGCCATCGAGACCGGCCGCTGGTATGACGTGCGCGTGCAGCTCGACGGCGAGCAGGTCCGTTGCTGGCTGGACGGAAAGCTCGTCCACGATTTCCGCCGCCCGCAACTCACGACCAAGGCGGTCTACGCCAGCGCCACGCGCGACGACGCCACCGGCGAGATCATCCTCAAAGTGGTCAACACCGCCGCGGGCCCGACCGAGACGACGATCAACCTTGCGGGCGTCGCCAAGCTCTCCGGAAAAGCCCGCGCCATTGTTCTCACCTCGGAAAAACCGGCCGACGAAAACTCCCTCTCGGAGCCGCGCAAAGTCGCGCCGCGCACCGAGGAACTGACGATCCCGGGCCCGCGTTTCACCCGCAGCTTTCCCGCCAATTCGCTCACCGTGCTCCGTATCCCGGCCACGAAATAAGCCCGCGACCAGAACGCTCATATCCCGCTACCCGATGCCTCGCTCGTCCTCCGTTCTCTGTCTCTTGTTCGCGTTGTTTCTTTCGGGAGGCGCGGGGTCGGCGGCGGAGCCCGCCCCGACGATCCTGACGAAAAACGTCGTGCAGTTACGGGAGACGGTTTCGCCGCAGGGCTTCGTGCATCCGGGCATAAGCTGCGATGCCGAGACGCTGGCCGTCATGCGGGAGAAGGTGCTCACGGGCGTGTCCCCCTGGGTGGATTATTTCGAGGGCATGCGCCGCACGCGTTTCGCGGACTTGAAGCAGCGCCCGCGCTTGGTTCCGCAGATCACGGACGACGGCGGCATCGGCGCATTTGCCCACGACGCGCATCTGGCCTGGGCGCACACCATCCTCTACGTCGTCACCGGCGACGAGGCCTACCGCAAGACGCCGCTCGAGATCGTCCGCTGGTATGGCTCCCGCACGGAGGAAAGTTTTTTCCCGCGGTATTTCACCGACAGCCACATCAAGATCGGCAAATACGTCTACACCCTCTGCGGCGCCGTGGACATCCTGCGCGCGACCACGCCGAAGAACACGAAGCTCGCCGTGACGCCAGCCATGGTGGACGCGCTGCAAAAGCACTGCCTCCTCCCGATCCGGAAGAACTGCATCGAGCGGAACAACTACTTCATGAACCAGCATTCCTACGCGATCATGGGCTATCTCGCCTCCACGATCCTCGGGGACGAGGTCGAAAGCTATCGGCAGGCCGTGGAGTGGACCACCGCCAACGCCACGACTTCGAACCAGGGGCGCAACGGCTCCATCAAGGAACAGATCCGCCTCGTCACGCGCAACGACAAGACCGGCGAGCCCGTGGAGCCGCGCCTGCAGCTGGTGGAGATGGGGCGGGATCAACCCCACGCGGGCGGCAACATCGACAACTTGTTGATGATGGCCAAAACCATCGCGTTCCAGCGGACGAAGGTGCATCCCGTCCACGGCACGGTCGCGAAGGCGGACGCAGGCGTATTCCCCGTCCACTACATGGATGATCGTCTGCCCAAGGGCGCGGCCTTGTTTGCGAAATACAACATCGGCTACGGGCTGGAGCCGTGGGTGTCCGTCTTTTCCGAGACCGATCCCAAGCATCCGGACTACTTGGCGAGATTCGACCAGATCAGCTACTTCGGCCGTGGCTCGATCAGCGGCAACGGAACCGCCGCCGCCTACCATTATTTCAAGGCCGTCGGTCTCGATCTGGAAACGGGGCCGCTGCGCTACATCAAAGTGGCGCACGACGCCACGGCCGTGGGCCGGGAGCAGCTCGCGAGGTCGGGCAAATACCTCGATCAAATCCACAACTACGCCTTCGACTTCTGGATCGGCCTGCCCGCCTCGGCCTCGGACGCCGCGCCGGACCCGGAGAAAGCGAAGCGCGCGCTGGCGGCGCGGCTCCCCGCGCTGAAGATCGTGCGCGACGGCGCGCCGGTGTCCGGCCAGCAGTTCGAGTTTCAATTCGTGGACCTGTCCGCGCACGCGATGCCCGGCGACCGTTATCCCGGTTCGCCCGACGACAAGCCCCTGCAAGTCCGGCGCGACGCCGATGGCACCGGCTACGTGCGCATGATGCTCGGCGGCGGGACGCCGCGCACGATGGTGGTCGCGAGCCGTTTCCCGCGCGGCGCCGGCCTGCGCGTGCGCTCCGACTCTTTCGTCAAGCTGAGCTTCTACCAAGACGAGGATTTCGCGCTCCGGGGCCCCCTTCAGGAACTCTACGTGCGCCCTGCGCAAGGCGAGTGGAACCATGTGCTCGCCGCCTTTGAAGGCCACGCTCCTCTCTACATCCAGGCCACGCCTCTGGCCGGTCCCGCGACCATTGACTTCGACCGCATCGAAACGGACACGTCCGTCGTCCGTCCCCTCGCGTTCGAGTCTGCGGACGACACCTTGTCGATTCCGTCGTTTGTCGGCGCCCGTGTCGAAGAAGTGATCACCGCCAAGGGTGCTTCGGCCTCCGTGAGCTACGGCGCGATGAATCTTCCCGCCGGCGCGAAATTCGACGCCGTGACGGGCGGCCTTTCGTGGGTTCCCGCCACAGGGCAGGAGGGCGATCATGCGCTCTATGTCACCGCGCGCGACGGCGACACGATGCGGACCCTGCGCGTGGACATCCATGTGGCCCGCGACTTGCAGGCCGCGCTGGATTTCGTGGCTCGTCCCTACGATCCGACGCAACGTTACGTGTCGGAGACCGAGCAGGCATTCAAAGCGGCGCTGGAAGCCCGTGATCTGGCGGCATTGAAACGCGCCGCGGCGGGGTTGGAACTCCTGACGCCGCGCCTGTCCGACGGCACCTTGGATTACCGCAAGATCGGTTCCTGCGAGGACCGCGGCGGCGAGAAGATGGCCGATGGCAATCCGCTTACCTGGGGCGGCCTCTGGGGCTTCGACAAGAGCATCACGATGGATTTCGGCAATCGCTTCAAGGTGCGCGCCGAGGCATTCCGCCTCCAGGCCCGCGACGGTTTCCCCGTCCGCGTGGCGGACTCCGTGGTCTATGGTTCCAACGACCGCAAGAATTGGACGCTGTTGACCAAGGAGAAGGCCGCGAGATCTCCCGACTTGCAGACCTTGGCGGTCAAGGAGGAGGAGCGGGCCAAGGCCTACCGCTATCTGCGTTTCTTCATGCCCGCGAAGACGTATCCGATCTTCGAAATCGCGGAGCTGCGCATCGTCGGCGAGCGCGTGGAGGATCGTGGCCAGAATTACCGTTTGGCGTATATCGCGGGCTATGGCGACGGCACCTTTCGCCCGGATAAAAAACTGACCAAGGCCGAGGCGGTCTCGCTGCTGGCCGGTCTGGTGGACGACTACACCGACAAGGGCGTCTACTCATGCGCCTTCGTCGATGTGCCCCGTGACGCGCCCTTCTTCGACGATGTCGCCTACATGTCGAGCAAGGGCCTCGTCCCCGCGGATGGGGAAACCCGTTTCCATCCGGACGCGCCCATCACCCGCGGGCAGTTGGCCGCCATTATGGCACGCATGCAGGACTTGAAAGGAAAAGACGGCCCCGCGCCGAAGGATGTCCGCGCCGACACTCCGCATGCCGCCGAAATCCGGCGCGTGGCGAGGGAAGGGTGGCTGGTCGCGGATAAATCCGGCTCGTTCCGTCCGCGTGCGTCGGTGACCCGGGCGGAGTTCGTGGTGGCCGCGAACCGGATGATCGGGCGGACCGAACGTCCGCGCGAGGGTATGGCGTCGTTCTCGGATTTGGATTCCTCTCACTGGGCTTACGACGACATCATGAGGGCCGTCACCACGTATCCGGTCCCGTCGGCTCCGGCGCCTGACGCGTCGTCGGCCTCCCTTAGCATGTCGCGGGTGCCGGTTGCGAACTAAGCCCGTCTACCAACCCGTCCTCCATTTCGCCTTCGTCGCCTGCCGGTCCCTCTTTTAAAAACATGGTCTCTCGTTTGTCCCGCCTCGGCTTTCTCTTGTTCGCGCTGTTCATCGGCCAGGCCGCCTCGGCCGCCGCCCGGGAGTTCGTCC
>CAMLNJ010000383.1 GCA_946481225.1 uncultured Verrucomicrobiota bacterium
TGTGGCCAAACTTGCCAAGGCGGACGTCGACGCCGTCGGCGCCGAGGAAACCGGCGTCGTTATACTGGATAAAAACCTGTCCGAAGTAGACGCTGTCGGAGGCCTTGGAGAAATTGTCGGAGCCGGAGCCGAAGTCGTTGTTGGTCGAGGTGGCGCCGGGGGCGGACTCGAAGCGAACGCCGGCGGACCACTTGGGGCCGAGGTTGGCGGTCATGCCGAGGCGAAGGCGATAGCGGTAGCGGCTGCGGTCCATGTTGTTGGCGGCGCCGGCGGGATTGGGCTGCTCGTTGTCGTATTGATAGCGAACGCGGGCGTCGCCGGCGATCTTGAGCTTGGTGACGGGAGAGGAGACCTCGACTTTGCCGGCGGAGCTGGTGCCGAAGTCGCGGAGGAGGTCGGCGCGAATCTCCTCGGCTTCTTGGTCGGTGAGGATGCCTTTGCGAACGAGGGCGTCGACGAGCGGGCCGCTGTCCTGGGCTTGGGCGAGGGAAGTCGCGCCGGCGACGAGGGCCGCGCCGAGGGCGAGACGGGAGACGGTGGATCGGGTGGTCATGGTGGTTGGTTGTTAGGAGAGCGGTTTGCTGGCTGTCTCCGGCGCGCGGAAAGCGTCAGGCGACCGTAACAAAATCGCATGCGAATGTTACGAAATGATGACGCCCGTGTTACGAAGGGGTGATCTCGAGGGGGCTCGGCCTCGGCGGGGTTGGGTTCTCGTTGTATTTCGTGGCATAGGTGACGGTTCGGTTTCTTTCGGATGGCGACCTCCCTTGATTGGACGGTGGCATCGTGGGAGGTGGTTTTGCTGCTTTCCTAGGCGGCGCCGGGACGCGATGGTCGGAGGCTTTATGCGTTTCCGCCGAAGCCTCGTCGCCGTTCTCACCGCCTCGTCTCTCCTGTTTGTCGCCGGGTGTCGCACGCCGGGCGCGCCGGTCCCCTCGCGCTCGGTAAAGTCGGGCTCGAAGCTGGTTTCCGCGAAGCCGGATCTGATCCCGGCCTGGGCGGACAAGAGCGCCGCCAAGCTCGCGCTGACCCGCTTTGTCGAGCGAAGCGTGACGCGCGGCGAGGCCGGTTATCTCGCCGAAAAAGACCGCGTGGCGGTGGTGTCGGCGGGAGTTTTGGACGCGATCCCGGACCTCACGCCCTTGCGGCAGTTGATCGAGTATCTTTCGGACAACCATTACCGTGTTTATCTGGTCGGCGACGGCGACGTGACCGCGCTGCGCGCGGCCGCGCAAGCGAAGTTGGGGCTCGGGGCGGCCGAGGTGCTGGGGGCGTATCCGGATGCGGATTACGTGGTGCGAGACGGGCGTCCGTCGATCGTGCCGCGGGCCGGCGCGCCGCGCGCGGCGAAGCCGGTGGTGATCGACCGGGCGCTGGGACGCCGGCCGGCGCTGGCGATCGGGGTCGAGGCGAGCGATGTGGCGATGTTGGAATACACGACGCTGGCGAATCCGCTGCCATCCGCCGTTTTCGTCGTATCCGCGGTCGCGGGCGGCGGGAACGCCAAGCTGAGCGCGGAGGCGAAGTCGCGGGGCTGGACGCTGGTCGATCCGCGGGCGGATTGGGCGGCGGGGGAGCGTTGAGCGAAAGGCGAAGTCGGCTCGCGGGGGAGGGGCGAATCCGGGCGCGTCGGCCGCATCCGACGGTTCCGCGAAGAACCGCCGGAAATTCTCCAAAATGACGCGCCACGTTTGCTTCCGCCGTGATCGGGCGGATGTTCGCCGCATGAGTGCTGCACAAGGCCAAGGCTCGACCGGCAACGTCATCGCCGCCCTCGCGAGTTTTTTCATACCCGGGCTCGGTCAACTGATACAGGGGCGCGTGCTCAAGGCGCTTATCATGTTCCTTCTCGCGGGCTTCCTTTGGTGGTTCATGCTCGGGTGGATCATCCACCTCTGGTCGATCATAGACGCCGCGCTCTTCAAGCGCCCCGCCACCTGATGTCCGGGCAGGCCCGCATGATCCGGGTCGAGCCTGTGCTTGATCCTTCGCCGGAGGCGGCCGTGAGGCTTCGTCGTCTCCGTCGCGTCGCGTGGTGGATGGATCGTTCGGTTCCGGTCGCGGGGCGTTTTCGTATCGGGCTCGATCCGCTGATCGGGCTGATCCCCGGCCTCGGGGACTGGATCGGCGCGGTCGTGTCGCTTTGGATGATTTACGAGGCGATCCGGCTCGGACTTCCTCTATCCGTGCTCGCACGCATGGGGGTAAACGTCGTGGTCGAGGCGATCTTCGGTTCGGTGCCGGTGCTTGGGGATGTTTTCGACGCCGCCTGGCAGGCGAACCAGCGCAACTTCGTCTTGGTCGAGAAACACTACGACGCGCGATTGCGGCCGCGTTCGGCGCGCCGGGTCGGGATCGCCTTCGGCGTCGCCGCCGCGCTTTTTCTCGCGGCGTTTTTGGCTCTGCTGCTGGTGATCGCGCGGGGGCTCCGCTGGTTGATCACTGCTTTGGCCGGGGCGTGAATTCTTCGGAGGATGAAGCGCCGCCGGCCGCGGCCCGGCGGGCTTTCGCGCCGCGCATGAACTCGCGCACTAGCGCCGCTCCGGGCGCCCAGACCATGAAGATAAAGGCGCCGCTCTTCGCGCCGATGACGACGAGTTCCTCATACGTTTTCCGGGAGCCGCCAAAACGGCCCGCGATCGGGAACACCAAGGCGCCAAGCAGCCCGCCCAAGGCGCACAGCCCGAGCACGGTCAGAAGAAAGCCCGCCGTCCGCAGCAGCCAGAATTTCACGCGTTCGCTCATCGTTTGATCGCGTAACGCAGCAAGACCGGCCCGCCCGCCGCAAGCGTCCTCGCTTCGAGCAGTTCGAGCGCCACGTCGAGAGCCGGTCCGGGACTGGCCGCCCCGGGCGCGGCTCCGGCCAGCGCGGTGCCAAAGCCGAAGATCCGCGACTCCACCGTCACGCACACCTCGTCGACCAGGCCCTCTGCCAGCCACGCGGCGTTGACCGTGCCGCCGCCGAGGACGGCGCAGCGTTTGCGCCCGTCGGCTCGGAGGCGCTCCGCCGTCGCGCGGGGGCTTTCGCGGGTAAACTCCAGCACGCCGGGGATCGCGTCCGCGGCCCGCGCCTCGGGGCTTCGCGTCCAGACCACCCGGCGCAGTCCCGGAAAGGACTGCGGGCGCATCCGGCCTTTCGAAAGGTCATAGGTGGCGCCGCCCATCACGCAGGCGTCGCAGCCGCGGACCGCGTCCCGGAAATGAACTTTGTCCGCCTCCGAGGCGAAGGCGTCGCCCGCGATGCGATGGCGGGTGATCCATCCATCTAGCGATTGGGCGGCGATTAACACGACCTGCATGGCCCCACCCTCGCGGCCTCCCGCCCGCTTCGCAAGCTCGCCAGAGCCTTCATTTAATGGTCAATTTTAAGCATGGAATGCAAAAATAAGCAGCTTGTTATTTAACTGCATCGCCGCGCAACCTGCTCCCCGACTTCACCATCATGAAAAAAGCGCTCATCACCGGCATTACCGGCCAAGACGGTTCCTATCTCGCCGAACTTCTTCTTTCCAAGGGCTACGAGGTCCACGGCATCGTCCGTCGCGCCTCCACGTTCAACACCTCGCGCATCGACCACATCTATCAGGACCCGCATTTCGACAAGGCCCGCCTCTTCCTCCATTACGGCGACCTCGCGGACTCGGTCCAGATGGTGAAGCTCCTCTACGACCTCAAGCCGGACGAGATCTACAACCTCGGCGCCCAGTCCCACGTCCGCGTCTCCTTCGACATCCCGGAATACACCGGCGACGTCGACGGTCTCGGCGCCCTGCGCATCCTCGAGGCCATCCGCGAGGCCGGCCTCGTGAACAAGGTCCGTTATTACCAAGCCTCCTCTTCCGAGATGTTCGGCAAGGTGCAGGAGATCCCGCAGACCGAGAAGACCCCCTTCTGGCCGCGCTCCCCCTACGGCTGCGCCAAGGTCTACGCCTACTGGCTCACGGTGAACTACCGCGAGTCCTACAACCTCCACGCCTCGAACGGCATTTTGTTCAACCACGAGTCCGAGCGTCGCGGCGAGACCTTCGTGACGCGCAAGATCACCCGCGCCGCCACCCGCATCAAGCTGGGCCTCCAGGACGCGCTCTACCTCGGCAACATCGACGCCAAGCGCGACTGGGGCTACGCGAAG